>CAZGLU010000552.1:0-2861 GCA_964526095.1 uncultured Anaerolineaceae bacterium
CGACGGCGAGGGCGGCCTGTTCGTCACGCGCTCTGTGCTGGACGTGGAGGGCGACGAACTGGCCGCCATCGACGCGCGCGGCTTCACGTTCATGGCCTACCGTTACAGCATTGGCGGGGTGCGCGGCACCCAGATCAGCGCGGATGGCGGCGAGCGCCGAACCTTTCAGGACGTCCTGGGCGCGGCGATCTATGCCTGGGACAGCCGGGGACACCGCCTGCGCACCGAGTACGACGCCTTACAGCGCGCCACGCACCAGTGGCTTCAGGTCGATGGCGATCCCGAAATCCTGATCGCGCGCACGATCTACGGCGATGCGGCGGAGGCCCCGGCGGACGCGGTCGACCGCAACCTGCGGGGGCAGGTTTACCGTGTCTTCGACCAGTCCGGGCTGGTTACCAGCGAGCGGTACGACTTCAAGGGCAACCTGACGCACACCACGCGCCGGTTGGCGGCGGACTTCGAGGGCGTCATCAACTGGGATGTGGCGGATCCGCTGGCGCTGCTTGAGGCCGAGTCGTTCGAGACGCGCACGGCGTTCGACGCCCTCAGCCGCCCCGTGGAGATCCGCACCCCCCACAACGCCGCCATCCCCGCCAGCGTGATCGAGCCGGGCTACGATGCGGCCGGGCTGCTGACGCGCGTCGATGTGCGGCTGCGTGGGGCCGGGGCGCCGACCAACTACGTCGCGCGCATCGACTACGACGCACGCGGCCAGCGCGAGCGCATCGAATACGGCAGCGGCGTCGTCACGACGTACACCTACGATCCGCTGACCCTGCGCCTGACCACGCTGCACACCACGCGCCAGCGCGGGACGACCGAGGACCTGCAACTGCTGCGCTACACGTATGACCCGGTCGGCAACGTGACGCAGATCCGCGACGACGCGCTGCAAACCGTGTACTTTAACGGCGCCGCCGTGCCGCCGGAGATGCGCTTCGAGGTCAACGCGCTCTACCGCCTGACCGTTGCGCACGGGCGCGAGCACATCGGGCAGAACGCGCCGCCCGCGCCCGGCGACGGGTTCCGCCGCCACCTGCCGCATCCCGGCGACTCGTCGGCCATGCGCCGCTACCGGCAGTCCTTCGAGTATGATGCGGTCGGCAACCTGCTGAGCATCGTCCACCACGCGGGCAACGGCACCTTCGTCGAGCAGTGGACGCAGGCGTATACCATCGCGGCGGGCAACAACCACCTGCTGCAAACGACCGTCGGCGGCGCGACATTCAACTACACCTACGATGCGCACGGCAATATGCTGCCCCCGCACCTGGACGAAACGGAGTGGGACTTCAACGACCGTCTGCGGCATGTCCGGCGCGGGACCAGCGAGGCGTTCTTCGTCTACGACGCCCAGGGGCAGCGCGTGCGCAAGGTGATCCGGCGCAACGGGCTGCGCGAGGACCGGCTGTACCTCGGTGGGTTCGAGTTGTTCCGCCGCGTGACGACCGCCACGAACACGGTGCGCCTGCAGCGGGAGACGCTGCACATCATGGACGACGAGCGGCGGATCGCGCTGGTCGAGACCAAGACGATAGACCTGGACGATCCGGGGTCCGTCCCGGAGACGCTGCACCGCTACCAGCACGACAACCATTTGCAGTCCGCCGCGCTGGAGCTGGACCAGGCGGGCGACGTCATCAGCTACGAGGAATACTACCCCTTCGGCGCGACGGCCTACCAGGCCGGGCGGACGCAGGCCGAGGTGCAGCGTAAGCGCTACCGCTACGCGGGCCGCGAGCAGGACGAGGTGACCGGCCTGTATCACATGGGGGCGCGCTATTACGCCCCCTGGCTGGGGCGCTGGACCGCGCCCGACCCTGCCGGGCTGGTGGACGGCCTCAACCTCTACCGCTACGCACGCAACAACCCCCTGCGCCTCAGCGACCGGCGCGGCACCGATCCCGACGACGAGGTGTCGTTCGGCGCCGTGCGCTTGACCGACATCCGCCTGCGCACCGACGTGATCCCGGTGGGCGGGCGGCTCCAGTTCCAGAACCTGCTGGACCCCAACCGTTCGGTGACGGGCAACCTCACGCTCGGCGCGCGGCTCGACTTCCGCGCGCGGCTGCATCTCGACACGGGGCCGGATATCCGCGCCACGTCCGACACCGAACTGTTCCCGCTCCCGTGGGAGGCGGTGCAGCGCGTCCGCGCCTCGCGCGACCCCGGCACCCCCGTGCGCGCCGACGCGGCGGCCGTGCTGCGGCTGGACACCGACGCCGGGCGGGCCAGTGCGACCGGGCGCGCCTTTGGCCTCGTCGGGACGGTGGGCGAGGGGATCTGGGCCAGCGCCAGTGCGAGCGGCAGCTTCGAGGCGCCGATCCCCAACCGGCTCTACTTCCGCGACATCGGCAGCACACTGCGCTCGTCGCTGAGTGAGGCCAGCGGCGAGGTGCGCTTCAGCGGCGCGGTGCAGGCCCCCGGCCTCACGCTCGGCACGCTGTCGGGCAGCGCAACGCTGGCGCCCGGCGGATCGCTGCGCCTGCGTGCAGACCTGGCGACCATCGGCGACCTGGCCGAATTCAAGTTGCGCGGGACCGGGCAGCTTCGTGAGGGCGGCGTGGACATCGGCGCGACGGGCCAATTGAGCCTGTTCGGCATCCCGTCGCTGCGGCTGGCCGGGACGGGCGCTATCGAGTACAGCGGCGAGTACCGCTTCGAGGGGGCCGCGTCCGGCTACGTGCCGCCACTGACGTATGCCTTCGGGCGCTTCTCGCTGACCTCGGGGGAGGGCTTCAGCGGCTCGGCGCACCTCTTCGGGCTGACGTACCTGCCCGGCGTGGACGCCCCGCGCGACCCGTCGCCGCTGCCGGGGATCGTGCGCCAGCAGTACAACCTGCCCGACGATCTCAAGG
>CAZGLU010000553.1:0-1188 GCA_964526095.1 uncultured Anaerolineaceae bacterium
TGTGCGCGACCAGCGCCACGGCACGCTCGGCGGCGATCAGCGTGGCGAACAGCCCCGCGATCATCAGCACGCCGTGCGTGGCGGCCGGGTTGACGCGGAGGGCTGGCAGATCCCAGCCCAACCGCAGCAACCCGCCGTACAGCGCCGCCAGCAGCGCGACCACCGCCAGCGCCATCGGGGCACCGACCAGGGCGCGTTTGCCCTCCATACGTGCTACGCGCTCCCCGCTTGACGCTTGCCGATCTGCACGCGCCACACCTCCGGGCCTTCCTCCAGGTAATCCCAGGAGAACTGATCCGGGCGCTCGTGCATGAACTGGTAGCGCAGCGGCTTGGGGTCGTGGTCGTTGACCAGGATGAACGCCTCGCCAGCGGCCAGGCCGTCGAACAGGCGGAAGATCTGCTGGTGACGGATCGCCGGGATCACCTCCCGCACGTCGAAAGTCGTGGTCACTTGATAGCTCATGTGTAACTGCATCTCCTTGAACTGCCTTGACTCAGGTTCGATTCACGGTCTGCATGTGGGCGCGGGACCGGCCCGCCTCCCTTTGCGGGGGAGCGGCCACGGGCGTGGGGGTTGTGGGCGCGGCTTACGCCCAGCCCAACTGCTGCTTGGCCCAGGCCGACATCATCATCGGGTGCCAGGCCGGGGACCATACTAGCTCGACCTCGACCGACTCCACACCGGGAAGCCCGGTCAGGGCATGGCGGACGTCATCCGTCAGCACCGAGCCGAGCGGACAGGCCGGGGTCGTGAGCGTCAGCGCCACCTGGACGTGCCCCTCCTGCACCACCACATCGTAAACCAGGCCCAGGTCAACGATGTTGATGCCCAGTTCTGGGTCGAACACGTGGCTGAGGGCTTCAATGATCTCGTCGTATGTCGTCGTTGCAGCCATCGTCTGGTCCTCACTTCCGGCGCGGGGATGGGGACCGCGCGATCCCCATCCCGTTGCCTCACGCGTGCTTAGTGCCCCGAACCGTGGGTCAGGGTGCCGTCGATAATCGTCGGATCTTCCTCGCCCTCGACCAGGAGGTAGCCCGCCAGCCCGCGCTCCATGCGGCTCAGGGCGTGGTCCACCAGGATGAAGCGCCCCGGCACGTCCAGCTCGAACTCGATCATGGCCGCGCCACCGGGCGGGACGAGCGTCGTCTGGACAGATCGGAAGAGCGTCGTGTAGGGAAAGAG
>CAZGLU010000553.1:1198-2861 GCA_964526095.1 uncultured Anaerolineaceae bacterium
GCTGGTGATCGACGCCTGGTCGTAGACCCGGTCGAAGATCTCCCCGATGACGTGGAAGGACGAGGTGAAGTTCGGGCCGCCCACGCCGAAGTAGAGGCGCACCGTCTCGCCTACGTTGGCCCGCAGCGCGAACTCGTCGGAGGTCAGCGCCCCGGCGGCGCCGTTGAACACGAAGTATTCCGGCTGCTCGTTCAACATCTTTTCATGGCTGAAGTTCACATAGCCCGGCGTGCCGTACGCTTCCTCGGTGTAGATCTCGCCCTGCATCACGTAGAACTCGCGGTCAACCGGCTCCAGGCCGCCCTCCGGCTCGACCAGGATCATGCCGTACATGCCGTTCGCGATGTGGTGGGCGACGCTGGGCGTCGCGCAGTGGTACACGAACAGGCCCGGCTTCAGCGCCTTGAAGGTGAAGGTCGTCTCCTCGCCGGGGGCCAGGTTGGTGTACACCGCGCCACCACCGGGGCCGGTCGCCGCGTGGAAGTCCACCGAATGCGGGAACTGGCTCGACGTCTCGTTGCGGAAGCGGACCTCGACCGTATCGCCCACCCGCACGCGCAGCATGGGGCCGGGCACCGTGCCGTTAAACGTGAAGTACGTCATCGTCGTGCCGTCGGCAAGCTGGCCCACGACCTCTTCCGCGATCAGCTCCACCGGGACCGTCTGCGGGGCGCGGTCGCCCACGGCAGGCGGAACGTCGGACGGCTGGCGGATGATCGTGGCGCCCTCGGCGGCGGCGCCTGCCCCACCGCCGACGCGCAGCGTGCCGTACATGCCCGCCGCCTGGTGCCCCGGCACGGAGCAGTAATAGATGAAATCGCCGGTCTGGTTCACCTGGAAGGTGACCGTTTCCTGCTCGCCCTTCTCCGCGAACTGGCGGGTCCGCACGTCGAACTCATCGATCACCAGGTCGTGCAGCATGCCGTCCTCGTTGATGAGCGTGATCTTCACCATGTCGCCGGGCTGGGCCGTCAGCGTGGGGTTGACCACACCATCGATGTCACCCCCCCGGCCAACGAACACCAGTTGGCCGGTCCCGCCGCCCGTCACGAGCGTGTACTCGCGCGTCACGGCGCTGGCGTCCACATTTGCGGGCGGGGCGGCTGGCTGTTCGTTTTCAGGATCGGCTTCCTGACCGGCCAAGGTCAGGCCAGCGCCAAACGTGATCGCCAGCGCCAGGACAACAGCAAGCGTCAGGAATGCGGTCAGGAGAGATTTCTGCTTCGTCATATTCCCTTTCGTATCCTCTCTATGCGTGCGGTTCAGCGCCAGCGGGCGCAAAACAGATCAGGTAGGGCAGCGTGATCGCGTCCACCGGGCACAGGTCCTCGCACACGGCGCAGTACGTACATGCGTCGGGGTTCACCAGGCCGGCCTTGCCGCCAACCTGGCCCAGCGCGCCGGTCGGACACTGCACCACGCACTCGCCGCAGCCGGTGCATGTCTCACGGTCGATTTGCGGTTGCCAGATGGGATTCATTTCGCTGCCAGTCCTCAACTAAGCTTGTGCTCAGGTTACCTGAAGGACAGGCGGCGGGCATTGACCGGGATCAACGGACTTGATCCAGATCAAGAGGGCCGTACCGGCCCGCGAGGGCGCCCGACTGGCAAAGGGAACGGCGGGGGGTGGGGCGTTAGAGTTCCGCGATGGTGCGGAGCTGGT
>CAZGLU010000554.1:0-2853 GCA_964526095.1 uncultured Anaerolineaceae bacterium
AGATGGAATCTCGTGACTGGAGTTCAGACGTGTGCTCTTCCGATCTGCTCAAAACCTTAACCGGCGAGTTGGAGGCCCGCATCTACCAGCGCACGCGCGAGTTAACCGCCCTCTACGACGTGATCCGCGAGATCTCGTCGCACCTGGATATCGCCCACGTGTTGGACTCCGTGACCGGGAAGGCCCGCGATCTGCTCGACAGTGATGTGGCCGTCCTGTGTCTGCTGGATGATACGGGCGAGTCGTTGGTGCTCAAGGCATACAACGGCCCCCAGGAGGCGATTTGCGGCAGTTGTGTGCTGGCGCGATATTCGGTCGCCCGGCAGGTCCTGGGCCGTGAGGAAGCCATGATCTGCGACGTGGGCGGCTGCCAGACGGTGGCCCCCGACTACCGGACCAGCCACCTTGCCGCGCCGCTCCGGGTGGGGGAGCGCGTGATCGGCGCGTTGTGTGTCGGCAGCCGGCGGGCGGCCACGTACTCGCATGAACAGGTCCGGCTGCTGACCGAATTGGCGAACTCCACGGCGATCGCGTTGGAGAATGCGCGCCTGTATGAGCAGGCCGAGCGCGTGGCGGCGTTGGAGGAACGCCAGCGTATCGCCGCCGACATGCACGATGGGCTGGCGCAGACGCTCATTTACCTGAAGCTCAAGGCCGGGTGTCTGGCCGAACTGATCGGGCGCGGTTCAAATGAGCAGGCGGCCCGCGAACTCGCCCTGATCAGCGAGGCAGTGGAGCGGGCGGGCCATGAGGTGCGCCAATCGATCGCCAGCCTGCGCACCGTTCCCGTGTTGGAGCGCACGGTGCAGGAGCATCTGGCCGCTGTTGTCAGCGAGGTTGCCCAGACCGCGCCCGAGATCGCGTTCGAGTTGGTGGGTGCGGACGAGCAGGGGATGGCCGTGAGCGCCGATGCGATGGCCCAGGTGCTGCGGGTGGTCCGGGAGGCGCTGCACAATGCGCGCCGCCACGCCCGCGCGACCCGTGTTACCGTTCGCCTTGAACGCCGGGATGGGCACTACTGCGTCACGATTGAGGATGACGGCTGCGGGTTTGATCCCGCTTCCGTGAACGGCAAAGGGCATTTTGGGCTGAGCATCTTGCAGGCGCGCGCGGCCCGCATCGGCAGTGAGCTTATGATCGACTCGGCGCCGGGGCAGGGCACGCGCGTGACCCTGACCTGGCCCATACAGCAGGCATTACCTGCGTAGCTGCGGGGGTTATGGAAATGGACCCTATCCGCGTTTTGTTGGTCGATGATCATGCCTTGTTTCGGGAGGGGCTGGCGAGCATCTTCGCCAACCAGCCCGATATGGTGATCGTGGGGCAGGCCGACGACGGGCTGGAGGCGCTGGTCAAGGCGCAGGAATTGAAGCCCGACCTCATCCTGATGGATATCACGATGCCGGGCGGCAACGGCTTGGAGGCGACGCGCCAGATCAAACAGGCCCTGCCCGACACGGTGATCGTGGTGCTGACCGTCCACGACGACGAAGAGAAGTTGTTTGAGGCGATCAAGAACGGCGCGCAGGGTTACCTGCTCAAAAACATTCGCTCCGAGACGATGCTGGACCTGGTGCGCGGTGCCTTGCGCGGTGAGGCTGCCATCACGCCGGTGCTGGCCGGGCGCATGCTCGAGGAATTTCGCCGCCTCAGCAGCGCCGCTCCCGACCGGGATGGCGAGCCGATCGAGACGCTGACTTTCCGCGAGCAGGAGGTTCTGGCGCAGGTTGCGACCGGCGCGAGCGACAAAGAGATCGCCGATCGGCTGAACATCAGCCTGCACACGGTCAAGAGCCACATGCGCAACATCCTCGGCAAGCTGCACGTCAACAGCCGCCACGATGCGGCCCGGGTCGCGCAGTACAAGCGCCTGGTGTAACGCATACCGGCTCCGGGCCGGGTTTCCCCGCACAACCCGCGCGCCCGCTTGACCCGCGTATACGCGGCCCTTCACGCATCTATCCCTCCTTCCCCCCACAAGAACTAGTTCTTCCCCGTCAAAGAGCGACCGCGAGATCACTCTTTTTCCATGCCTGATCGCGCCCGGCGAACGTCTCTTTTTGAGCGAAAGCTCACTAAGCTAAGCAGGTAGCGAGGATGAGGGCGTTGAGGGCATGAAATCACGGTCCGGGCTGTTGGGGTTGTTGATCGCCGTGCTGCTGGCGGCATGTGCGCCGGACGACCTGGGTTTCTCCTATAGCGACTTGCCGCCGGGTGACCCGGTGCGCGGCGCGGAGGTGTTTAGCCAGCCGGTCGATGGCGGCGCATCGTGCCTGACCTGCCACGCGCTCGACGAGGGGCGAAGCGCCGGCCCGTCGCTCCGGGGATACGGTGCCACCGCAGCCGGGCGTGTTGAGCGGCAGTCGGCGGAAGACTACACCTTCTACAGCATTTTGCGGCCCGCCAGGCACATCGTACAGGGCTACTCCAACACGATGCCGGGCGATTACGAGCAGAAGCTTTCGCGGCAGGTGATCGCTGATTTGATCGCGTATCTGCTGTCCCTCTAACGATGATCGAAAGGAGATCAATCACATGGACGAATTCATGGTGGGGTTTCGCCTGGTGCACATCTTCGCAGGGATCGTCTGGGTGGGCTTTGCCTGGTTCATGACGTTCATGCTGCGCCCGGCGGTGCAGGCCCTGGGGAAAGACGGGCAGACGTTTATGCGCGGCCTGATGAAACACAGCCCGGTCGTCTCGGTCATGCCGATCGTCTCCCTGCTGACCGTCGCATCCGGCCTGCTGCTCTATTACCGGGTTTCGGGCCACTTCAATCGCGACTGGATGGGTTCCGCCGCCGGTGTCAGATCGGAAGAGCACACGTCTGAACTCCAGTCACGAGATTCCATC
>CAZGLU010000555.1:0-2836 GCA_964526095.1 uncultured Anaerolineaceae bacterium
TCCCACTTCTCGATCTCCCAACCAAACGCCTTGGTGTAGAAATCGACCGATTTATCCGGATCTTTGGTAGGGATCTCAACGTGAATGATGCGGGGCATGTAACCCTCCTTGTAGGGCGTTGGGCTGCTTATGCGGTTGCTCGGGCGTCCCCTTCAGGATAGCACAAATGTTCTAGTTCTGTCAAGCACAAGACCAACCCTCCCATCAGAATCAAAACGCCCGGCGCCGGGCCGGGCAGGTGCTGTCTGTGCTGCGGGTGCTCGCTCAGCCGGAGCCGCTGTTACGCGTACGCGGTGCGGGGCGGCTGAACGCCAGCGAGAGGAGCGTCAGCAGGACGAAGATGATAAGCGTGAACTTCACGAACAACGCCGCGAGGCCCGTGATCACCCCGAAGCCGAGGACGGCCAGGATCGCGGTCGAAAAAAGGAAGAAACTGCTCAGGCTGGACATAATGTTACTCCGCACGTGCGCTTGATGATGTCGGTCAAAGGCGTCGATCAAGGTGTCGGTCAAACGATGATCTTGCTAGCCCTTATGATAGTGGAACGGGGCGGCACCCGACACGATGCAGGTGGCGGATTTTCAGGTAGGCCACATGGCTGAGAATCACAGCCCGGTCAGCCCTCCCCGACCTGGGACCGGCCTATATGATTGCTTATGCTCGCTGTTGCTAGTCGTCTGACCACACGGGCCATTCGGGGACCACTCACTCCGGGCAGTCGTAGGCGATGGCCCAGATGCGTTCCTCGACCTCGTCGCCCACCGCATCGGGATCGACCGGGGCCAGGCCGCCGTACTGCGGCGCGCCGTAGCGGTCCGCGATCACGATGAACGTCTCGTCGTCGCCGGGGCGCTCGTCTGCCGGGAACAGCGCGGCGTAGTCGTGCCGCACCGTGTCGCCGGGGTCGGCCAGCAGCGGGAACGGGGCCACGCCCGGCGCCTCCCGCGCGCTGATGACGTAGGCGCGGGCCGGGGCGCGGCGCAGGCTGTCGCGCTGGCGCGCGATGCTTGCCAGGGTCCGCTGTACGTCGCTGCGGACCGGGTCCGGCACGAAGATCAGGACGAGGTGCTGCTTCTGGCGGTGCTGGGTGCGCGTCACGGCGCTCCCGTCGGATGACATCAGGCGGAAGTCCGGCGTCACGCGGTCGCGGCGGGGATGTTCGAGTTCAATCCAGCGCATCGTAGGCCTCCTTCCTGCTCAGAGTTTAGCAACGGGCACATTATCGGGGTACTGTTGACACGCTGCGGCCCGCGCCACTACGATCTCCCTTACGATTTTCAGGATTTCGCTAACAGAAGACGAGTGGCAGGGGTCACCATGCATACGAGCACATCAGCAGGGCGGATCGCGCCCTCAGCGGGTGAGATGCCAAAACGGGTCGCGGGCAAGCTGCGCAAGCTGGCGCTGAGCAACCCGATCGCGCAGCGGCAGGCGGCCATCCAGCGGCGCCGGGTGCTGACGCACGACTTCCTGGCGTCCCCGCGCTACGACGCGCTCATGCGCCGTGACTGGCAGCCCGCCGTCGATGGCCTGAACAGCGCCGAATGGCAGACGCCGAACTACCGCTGGCGGCACTTCAAGCGCAACCACATCCTCGGCGCGTGGCGCTGGCTCGGCGTCTACGAGAACAGCAAGTTCCTGCTCCCGCTGGTCTTCGGGGAGGGGCGCGGGCTGGACTTCGGCGGGGCGCGCGGGCCGATCAGCCTGGAGGTCGCGATCTGCGACCGGCTGGAGCGCGACATCTTCGGGCGCCCGGTGGCGCACGCGAGCCTGGACGCCGTGCCGGACGAGGCGTTCGACTTCGTTTGGTCGAGCCACACACTGGAGCACATCCGCGCCCTGGACGATACCCTGGCGGCGCTGGTGGACAAGCTCAAGCCGGGCGGGACGCTGGCCCTGCTGCTGCCCGCCTATACCTGCACGCGCTGGCGGGCCGGGACGCACGCCTATGCCGACGGCAAGGGCGACTCCTCGCATGTGCACACCTTCTACCTTGCGCTGGACCCCAACGTGCCGCCGGAGCTGCGCGCCGACCCCGCCGCCGTGCCGATCGACGTGCAGGTGCGCCGCCATGCCGTCATCGAGCAGGCGCGCATGGTGGGGGATAACTCGATCTGGATCGTCGCGCGGCGGGAATAGAGCGCGTCAGGCGGTCCGGCGCTTCCTGAAGCGGTCCTTCAGCGAGAACAGGAAGATATCGCGGATGTACTTCGAGTAGACCATCTTGGAGTAGCCGCGCATCCGGGGGTGCATCGTCATGGGGATCTCCTTGGCGCGCGCCCCCGCGTCGATCATGCGCACCAGGAACACCGGCACCGCGATGAACGACTCCTCCTGCCACGGGACCGCCGCCGGATCGACGCGCTGGAAGATCTCGCGGGTGAACGCGCGGAAGGACGTGGTGATCTCCGTGACGTGCTTCAGGCTGAGCATCTGGCGGATCACGAGGTTGGCGCCCACGCTCAGGACGCGGCGGTAGAACGGCATCTTATTCTGGCTGCCCTCGACGAAGCGCGAGCCGATGACCACGTCGTAGCCCTCGCGGATGCCGTCCAGCAGCGCCGGGATGTCGGCGGGGTTGTGCTGGAAGTCGGCGTCCATCTCGATTAGCACGTCCGCGCCCAGCGCGTCGATCGCGTGCAGGAACCCCTCGTACAGCCCCACGCCGATGCCGCGCTTGTTCACGTCCAGCAGGTGGACCTTCGGGTTGGCCGCGCCGAGTTCACGCACGATGTCGAGCGTGCCGTCCTTCGAGTGGCTGTCGGAGACGAGCACGTGCAGGTCGAAGCCCTCAAGGCGGTCCTGCTGGACCATCGTATCCGCGTTGATATCCGC
>CAZGLU010000556.1:0-2832 GCA_964526095.1 uncultured Anaerolineaceae bacterium
AGCTGTACCCGACGCTCAAGCCCGCCTTCCACACGCTGGCGACGGTCTAGCCGCCTGATGCGCTGCTGAGCGCAAAGCGGCGGGGAGCAGACCTCACCCCACCCGTGTGTGCGCGCCGCCGTTCACCCGCATAAGGTGAGTGCGGCGGCTGTGGCACGCGAACAATCCCGAATACGGACGACGATGAGCGCAGCCGGGTCACTGGCTGCGCTCAACTACGCAAGCGAAGCGGGCCGTTCCGGTCTATAATCGAAGGACGGCGGTCCAGCACGCTCCCGGTGCACGCGACCGACTATCGTACGCGTATTTGATATGGCAGCCTCCGCTCCAACCGTACGCCAGCGTGTCCTAACGTATTTGCGGCGTGACTTCGGCGCCGACCTGGCCGCCGGGCTGACGGGCGCCACCGCTGGCGCGCCGCAGGCGATGGCGTTCGCGCTCGTCGCGGGCATCAGCCCGGTGTACGGCCTTTATACGGCCATCGTCTCGACCATCGTCGGCAGCCTGTTCGGCAGTTCCACGTACCTGACGACCGGGCCGACCAACGCCCTCGCGGTGGTCGTCGCCAGCACGCTCGCCCCCTTCTCGGACCTGGGCGATACGCCGTCTCGCCTGATCACGCTGACGTTCCTCGTCGGCGTGATCCAGTTGGCGATGGGCGTGCTGCGGCTCGGCATGCTGACGCGCTACGTCTCCGGCGCGGTGATGGTCGGCTTCGTCACCGGCGCCGCGATGCTGGTGCTGCTCGGCCAGTTGAGCCACCTGACCGGCATCGACACCGGGACGCAGCCCAACATCCTCGCCACGCTGGTCGAGTTGCTGCGGGAGTTTGACGAGGTCCACCCGCCCACGCTGGCGATCGGCCTGAGCGCGCTGGTGATGATCGCGCTGCTGCATCACACGCGGCTCGGCCCCTTCGCGACGCTGCTGGCGATCATCGTGACGAGCGCCTGGGTTGCGGTGCTGGATTGGGACGACCTGGGCGTGGCGGTCGTGCGCGACATCTCGACCATCCCCAACGCGCTGCCGGAAGTGCGGCTGCCGCGTCCGGGGATGGTGGACGATCTGCTGACTTCCGCGATCGCGCTGGCGGTGCTGGGGCTGGTCCAGACGGCGGCCCTGGTCGAGAGCCTGAAGGAGCCGGACAACCGGCGCCCCAACGCCTCGCGCGAGTTCATCGGGCAGGGCGCGGCGAACATCATCGGCGCGCTGTTCCAGAACATGCCAGCGGGCGGCTCGCTCTCGCGCACGGCGGTCAACATGTCGGCGGGTGCGCGCACGCGCTGGGCCAACGTGTGGGCCGGCGTTTTCGTGGCGCTGACGATGCTGGCCTTTGGGGGCCTGGCCGAGCGGATCACCCTGGCGGCGCTGGCCGGGCACCTGATCTACGCCGCCTGGTCATTGATCAGCATCCCACGCGTGCGCTTCGTCTGGCGCTCCGGCATGGCGAGCCGTTGGGCGATGGTGGCGACCTTCGCCTCGACGCTGGTCCTGCCCCTGCAATACAGCGTGTACGTCGGGGTCGCGTTGTCGCTGGCGCTGTACGTACACGAGTCGAGCCACATCCGGATGGTCTGTTGGGAACCGGCGGGCAACGGCCTGTTCCGCGAGGTGCCCGTCCCGGAGCGCCTGCCCTCGAACGCGGTCACGATCCTCTCGGTGCAGGGCAACCTGTTCTTCGCCGCCATGCGCGAGCTGCAAACGCGCCTGCCCAGCCCGGACGGAGCGCAGAACGCCGTCGTCATCCTGCGGCTGCGGGGTGACGCGCTGCTGGCCGGGACCGGCGTCTCGATGCTCCTGAGCTACGCCGACCAGTTGCGCGCCGGGGGCGGCAAGCTGATCCTTTCGGGCGTGGGCGAACAGGTCATGCAGACGTTGATCCGCACCGGGGCGCTGACGCGCATCGGGCCGGAGAACGTCTTCCTGGCCGAGGACGTGCTGCTGCTCTCCACCACGCGCGCGCTGACCTACGCGAACCAATGGCTTGACGAGCGCCGCCAGCCCGCGCTGGCGGAGGCGTGAGGCGGCGCGCTCCCGGTGAACCTCAACCCCGGCCGCCTTGTAGGGGCGGAAGAACCGGGGGCGGGTTTGCAAACCCGCCCCTACTCCCCCTCTCCAACTTGATTGGAGAGGGGCGCCCCCCCCCCCCCCAACCCCCCCTCCCACAGTTTTTGGGTGGGGGGGCGGGGGGGGGCGGCCTGGCCGATAACCGAACGCCGGGGCGCCCTCACCGCACCATTTCCAGGCGCCCCGTCGCGGCGAGGTAGTCCGTGTACCCGCCGGGATACGCGGCCAATGCTCCGCCGTCCAGCTCGATCACCCGGTCCACCACCTGATCGAGGAAATAGCGGTCGTGCGAGATGACCAGCAGCGCGCCCTCGAAGTCCTCCAGCGCCCGCTCGAGCACCTCCATCGATGGGATGTCCAGGTTGTTGGTCGGCTCGTCGAGCAGCAGCAGGTTCGGGCGCTGGAGCATCAGCGCCGCAAGCTGGAGGCGGCTGCGCTCGCCGCCGCTCAACGTGCGGATCGGCTGGCGCACCTGCTCGTAGGTGAACAGCATCTTGAGCAGGAACGCGACCGCGTCCCCCTCGTTCTTGGGCGCGACGTCGCGGATCAGGTCGAGCGGCGTACGGTCCCACCAGGGGAGCAGCGTCTGGTGTTCCTGCGCGTAGTACCCGATCCGGCTGCTCGGCCCAACCCTGATCTCCCCGTCCAGCGGCTCCAACTCGTTCAGGATCAGACGGAACAGCACGGACTTACCTGCGCCGTTGGGTCCGATCAGGCCCACCCGCTCGCCGTGCCGCAGCAGCAGGTTGAGGTCGGCGAACAGCA
>CAZGLU010000557.1:0-2823 GCA_964526095.1 uncultured Anaerolineaceae bacterium
GTGTGAGACGCAGGAGGAGATCGACTACTATGGGGCGAAGCTCTCGGAGGGCGGTGAGGAAGGGCCGTGCGGCTGGCTCAAGGACAAATTCGGCGTGTCGTGGCAGGTCGTCCCGATCGGCATGGACGAGCTGCTGAGCGATCCGGACCCGGCCAAGGCCCAGCGCGCGATGGCGGCGGTGCTCCAGATGGGCAAGCTGGACATCGAGGCGATCCGCCGCGCCGCCGCTGCCGAGCCTGCGTAATTGGACGCGGCTTAACACCATAATCCGTATTCTGTAGGGGCGGGTTTGCAAAAACCCGCCCACTTCGTCTACATAGACAACCGTGTAGACAACATGGTGTGCTGGCGCACGTCGGCTCGATGCGGCGGTGTCCAACAGCAGCGGAGGTAACTTCATGGCAAAAGTCATCGGCGGCATGACCCTTTCCGTGGACGGGTTCGCCAGCGATCGGGACGGGGGCCTGGACCGCCTGTATCCGGACCTGGAAGCGCTGCACGACACGGAGGTGCTGAAGGAGGAGATCCGTAGGACCGGCGCGGTGGTGATGGGGCGGCGCTCCTACGACATGGGCGACCCTGAGTTGTGGGCCGACGGGTACGAGTACCAGGTGCCCATCTTCGTCTTGACGCACCACGTCCCGGAGGTGAAGCCGAAGGGCAACGACGCACTGACGTTCACCTTCGTGACGGATGGCATCGAGAGCGCGATCGCTCAGGCCAAGGCCGCCGCCGGGGAGCGGGACGTCATGCTCATCGGGGGAACCATCAACCAGCAGTGCATCAACCGCAAGCTGTGCGACGAGCTTCATATCGGCATCATGCCGGTGATGCTCGGCGACGGGCTGCGCCTGTTCGAGCGCCTTCAGGCGCCGGAAAGCATCAGGCTCGAAAAGATCCGGGTGTTCGAGGCAGGCCCGCGCACGGACATCTGGTTCAGCGTCACGTACTGACCGCTGGCCGCACCCGTTCGAGCGTCCACGCCAGCCGCGCGTCCCGTTCCGCCTCGAAGCCGGGGGGCGGGTCGGCCACGCCCGGCGTTTCCAGCGAGAACGACGCCGCCACCGCGCCGTAGGCACCCGCCAGCCTCAGGTCACGGGTGAGCGTCCACCCCACCAGGAACCCGCCGCAGTAGGTGTTGCCCGCGCCCGTCTGGTCGATGACCTCCGGCACGGGGGCGGGCGGCACGTGCAGCACCACATCCTCGCCGCGCCGCCCGACCATCGAACCGGCCTCCCCCATGCGCAGCGCAGCGACCGGGGCGCCGTCGTCCAGCATGGCGCGCACCAGCCGATCCGGCGCGGTGAAGCCGTAGACCGCCTGCGCCTCCAACCAGTTAGGCGACACGATATCGACGTGACGCACGTGCGCGCGGAACTCCGCCGCGTGTTCGGGCAGCATGTACTGTTGCAGCGGCTCCCACAGCAGCACGGCGTCGGGGTAGCGGGCGCGCCAGCCGGGCAGCGGCGCCGCGTCGCGCAGCAGGTAGAGCGCCGCCGCGCCGTCGTAGACGGCCGGGGCCTCCTCCGCTGGCGGGTCGTAGATGAACGGGTGCAGCACGTCCACGCGGTAGATCTCGCGCCGCCGCCCGTCCCACTCGAAAAGCTGCCACGCGCGCACCTGCGGCAGGTCGAGCCAGATCATCCCCGCCAGGTCGAAGTCGCGCGCCAGGCGGGCGCGGGCGGTTTCGGGCAAGTCGCGCCCGGCGCAGGCGATCAGGCCCGCCCGCTGCCCCCAGATGCGCATCCCCGCCGCCGCGTGGCTCACGCCGCCGCCCAGCACGCCCATGCGCACCGCGCCATCCGGGTACACGATATCGTCCACGAAGATGCCGCCCACGGAGACGAACGTGGGCCGGGCCGGTTGAGCTTCGTCGGGAATCACGTCATGCACGGCGGGATCTACCTCAGGGTCGTATGCGGTCGGAGAAAATGGGCGGCCATGGTACGATCATCGCGACATGGGCCTGAGCGTACGTGCATGGAGCCAACACACGATGGAAACTGCGAGCCAATCAACTACGACCGTCCTCCTGTTCACGCGTTTCGGCATCGGCGCCGGAGACGCGGAGCTTCAGCAGAACCTCGCACAGAAGTATTTCCAACTGCTCGTCGAAGACGGGCGCTTCCCCGCCGCGATCTGCTTCATGACGGAAGGTGTGAAGCTGGTCTGCGCCGGGTCGCCCGTCATCGAGGCGCTGCGCCAGATCGAGGCCGGGGGCACACGGCTAATCGCGTGCAAGACCTGCCTCGACTACTACGGGCTGACCGGCCACGTTGAGGTCGGCATCGTCGGCAGCATGAGCGACATCATCGAGGCCACCTGGCGCGCGGACAAGGTCATCTCGATGTAAGGGTCGATGTAGTGGCGCCTCACATGCCGTCCAGGCGCAGCGGCCGCAGCCCGGCGCGGGCCGTCTCCACCCGGCGCGCGTAGTCGTCCGGGGCGGGGAGCGCCGCCGGTACGCCGACCTGCTCCACCAGATACGAGGCCGCCGCGCTCGCGTGGCAGGCCGCCGCCGCGATCCCGTCGTCCAGCCGCGCCAGCAGTGCCCCGGCGAACGCGTTGCCCGCGCCCACCTCGTCGACGACCGACGCGGGCACGGCGGGAACGCGCACGCCCTCACCGCGCGGGAGGTCCCACACCTCCGCGCCCGCCGCGCCGAGGCGCAGCGCCAGGACGCGCCCGCCCAGGTCGCGCAGGCGGCGCACGATGGCCACCCGGTCGTCCAGGCCGAGCAGCCCGCACGCCTCGTGCCAGTTCGGGGTGAAGACGTCGCACGCGTCCAGCAGGTCGCGCAGGTCCGGGTCCGGCAGCGGGGCG
>CAZGLU010000558.1:0-1593 GCA_964526095.1 uncultured Anaerolineaceae bacterium
AAGACGCTGCTCCAGGTCTCCGTGCTGCCGGTCGGGCCGGACGCGACCGCACGCAACGTCGTGGACCAACTGAACATGGAGCGCCCGCAGCGCTTCGCGTCGTACAAGCGCGTGGCGCAGGGCGAGCAACGCCTGCGCGACGGCACGACCGCGATCCGCATGACGTACTCCTACGCGCAGTCTGAGCAGAACCCGTTTCTCGAAAGCCCGCCGATCGCGGTCGAGGGCGTGGACGTGGTGATCCTGCGCGGGGCGCAGGCCGTGATAGTGACGTATCGTGAGGAACGAAGCGCCTTCGAGGATAATCTGTACCGTTTTGAAGCCCTGTTGCGCTCGCTCGAGATCTTCTAGGTTATCAGGTAGGCTGTCAGGTTGTGGCGTATGGGAAGCACGTTGATCCGGTTCCTTCGTCGGCGGCCCACGCGGGCCGCGCTGCTCGCCGGTGTGGTGGCGAGCCTGTTGACGGCGCTCGGCGCCCCGCTGCTGCCGCTGGAGCGGGGGCAGGCCCAGTCGGACGCGCCGCTGGTCGAACTCAACGAGGAAACGCTTAAGCGCGCCACCGTCTTCGTGATGCAGACCACGCAGACCGCCGGAACGCCGATCATCTCCTGCATCGGCTCCGGGACGCTCGTCAGCGCGGACGGGCTGATCCTGACCAACGCGCACAACGCCATCCCCAGCGAGACCTGCCCCGCCGACCGGCTGGTGATCGCCGTGACCGTGCGGCTGGAGGAGGCGCCGGTCCCGACCTACACGGCGGAGGTGATCGGCACGAGCCGCGGCCTGGACCTGGCGGTGCTGCGCATCAACGGCTACCTGGACGGGCGCGCCATCGAGCCGGGCACGCTGCAACTGCCCTTCGTGGAACTGGGCGACTCGTCGGCGGTGAACCTGGACGACACGATCACGATCGTCGGCTACCCGTCCTTCGGCAACGAGCCGGTCACGGTGGCACGCGGCACGGTCAGCGGCTTCACGGCGGAGGCCGGCGCCGGGGATCGGGCGTGGATCCGGTCCAGCCTGGCGGTGCCGGGCACGATGAGCGGCGGCGGCGCCTACGACCGGGACGGCAAGCTGATCGCCATCCCGACCGTCGCGCCGCTGCGGGCCGAGTCCGCGGCAGCCGAGTGCCGCGCGATCCAGGACACCAACCAGGATGGCCGCGTCGACCGCAACGATAGCTGCGTGCCGGTCGGCGGCTTCATCACGGCGCTGCGTCCCGCCGCGCTGGCGCGTGGACTGCTCCGCGCGGCGGCGCTGGGCATCCGCCAGGGCGAGAGCGCCAGCAGCCCGCAACAGACGCCGCCCGAAGGCCAACCGAGCTTCAGCCGTCTGTTCTTCTCGACCCGCGTCAACGAGGCGTCCATGCCCGCCAACGTGGTCAGCAGCGTGCCTGCCGGGACCACCAGCCTGTACCTGTTCTTCGACTACGACAACATGGTGGACGGCATGGTGTACGAGCTGCGCGTGACGATCGACGAAAACGACGCCCCAACCTACAGCCTGCCGCCGACCACGTGGAGCGGCGGGCGGCAGGGCATGTGGTACATCGGCAGCTCCGGCACGCCCTGGCCGAACGGACTCTACCGCTTC
>CAZGLU010000558.1:1603-2819 GCA_964526095.1 uncultured Anaerolineaceae bacterium
CTGCGAGTCGGCGAGGCCACGGGGCAGAACCCGGCCTTCTCGGATGTCGTGTTCGGCCTGCCGGGCGGCGAGGGCATGCTGACCGGCACAGGCTACGTGCTGCCCGAAGGCAGCGCGGTACAGGCCCGCTTCAACTACCGCAACATGCAGCCGGGCACGCCCTGGACCGTGCGCTGGCTGTATGGGCGCCAGCAGATCGCCCGCGCCGACTTCACGTGGGACGGCGACGCACAGGGCACGCGCACCATCTCCGCCGCAGCCCAGGGGACCGAGTTGCTGCCCGGCCAGTACCGCCTGGAACTGTACATCGACAGCGGGACGGGCCTGCGGCTGAGCGCCACGGCGGACTTCGTGATCGCGGGCGGCGCGACCGGGAACGAGACGACGGTCTTCGACAACTTCCGCTTTGCGACGGAGAACATCACGCGGACCGGCGCCGCCGCCCCCGCCACCCGCACCGAGTTCCCGGCGGGCGCGCGGACGCTCTACGCCTTCTTTGACTGGCGGCTGATCGCGCCTGGCACGCTGTGGACCTACCGCTGGACGGTGGACGGTGAGGCGGTCTACGAGGTTACGCAGCCGTGGAGCGCCGCGCCGGATGGCACGGACTATTACGTGAGCCTGGAGGGGCTGACGGCCCTGCCCGACGCAACCTATGGGCTGGAGATTTTCATCGGGAACGTGCGCCTGCACAGCGTCAGCGCGCGGCTGGGCCTGGGCCAGCTCCCGGTTGACGTCTTCGCCAGCGCCGAGGGCGTGCAGATGAGCGGCCGCATCGTGGACGCCGACACGGGCGAGGGCATCCCCGGCGCGATGTTTATCGTGCTGCTGCCGGAATACAGCGTCGAGGACTTCACCTGGAACGCGTCGCAGGTGCTCGGCACCTCGCTGGCCGACAGCGCGGGCCGCTTTCAGATCCCGGTGCTGCTGCCGCGCGGCACGGAGGACGAGCCGCTGCTCTACAGCGTGCTGATCCAGGCGGAGGGCTACCTGCCGGTGAGCGCAGACGGCATCGAGGTCAACCAGACGACGCCCAGCCCGGTCGAGCTGACCGTCGAGCTGACGCATTACTGATCCGGGCCGGAGGAAGATGCACCCCACGTGATCCGCTCGCTCGTCACCCTTCTGCTCGCCGCCGCGCTGCTGGTCGGGACAGCCCCGGTCAACGGGAGATCGGAAGAGCACACGTCTGAACTCCAGTCACCGCTCATTATCT
>CAZGLU010000559.1:0-2812 GCA_964526095.1 uncultured Anaerolineaceae bacterium
TACACCCTATCCTACACTCTTTCCCTACACGACGCTCTTCCGATCTCAGCTCGATGCCGCGCATGCC
The DNA here is from genome assembly GCA_964526095.1 of uncultured Anaerolineaceae bacterium. Lineage (GTDB taxonomy): Bacteria > Chloroflexota > Anaerolineae > Aggregatilineales > Aggregatilineaceae > Aggregatilinea. The sequence goes on from CAZGLU010000559.1 coordinate 68, forward strand.
GAGCGGCGTGTCGATGATCAACGTCACGCCCTGGCGAGCGTGGTCGGTGCGGATGATGGTCCCCTGGACTTTCATGGGCGTGTCCTTGTGTGTGCGTCCGATCTTGCTCGGCGGACTTTCCTGATATAATTGCAGCGCAAGCGGTCCGACGAGCCAGCCGCCGCTGTGGCTGCCACTCTGGTGTATTTCACCGCTCACATTCGTGTAGCCATTTTCGCGCGGCACCGCCTGCGCCTGCGATCCTGGCGGCCAAAGTGACGGCGAGATGAATGTTGACCAACTTGTCCGGTGCAGCCGCGAACTGCTGGGCCTAGACCTCAGTCCGGAGGCGCAGCGGGCCTTCAGCATCTACGCGGACGAGCTATTAAGCTGGAATGAGCGCATCAACCTGACCGCGATCACCGCCCCGGAAGCGGTGGAGATGCGACACTTCCTCGATTCGCTGGCGGTGATCAAAGCGGTCCCGATGACGCCCGGCCTCCGTGTGATCGACGTGGGCACGGGCGCAGGCTTCCCCGGCCTGCCGCTCAAGATCGCGTTCCCGTTCATCGAACTGACGCTGCTGGAAGCGACCGCCAAGAAGACCGCCTTCCTAGAGCATATCGCCAAACGCCTCAAACTGAACAACGTGCGCGTGCTGACGGCACGCGCCGAGGACGCCGGACAGTCGCCGGAGGAGCGTGAGCGCTTCGACCTCGCCCTGGCGCGGGCCGTGGCGCAGATGCCGGTGTTGATGGAGTACCTGCTGCCGTTCTGTCGCGTGGGCGGGCTGTGCGTCGCGCTCAAAGGCGAGGCGGCCCATGCCGAGGCGAGCGGGGCGGAGACCGCGCTGCGCATCCTGGGCGGGCACCTGGAGCGGATCATCCCGGTAGAACTGCCGCAGGTGCCGGAGACGCATCACCTCGTGCTGGTGAAGAAGGTCGCCGCTACGCCGCCCGCGTACCCCCGCCGCGCCGGGATGCCGGGCAAGCGGCCGCTGGAATAGGGTGGGCGGGGGAGACCTCACCCCCCGGCCCTCTCTCCAATCAAGTTGGAGAGGGGGAGAAGGCACGTCGCAGAGTGCCGCGTAGGGGCGGGTTTCGAAACCTGCCCCCGATTTTTCCACGTACCCGGATTAAGAAGCATAAGGCCCGCGTGTACAGGCGTGGCGAGTACCTGGGCGGCGGGCGTCAGCCGATGGCGTCCGAGATGGAGACGATCTGGCCCTGGCTGATCTGCCAGCGGGTCACGCTCGCCAGGAATTCAGGCGTGAAGATGTCCGGCTCGGTGGTGGTCAGCAGAACCTGAGTCGCCTCGCTGACGCGCTCCAACAGGTAACTGCGGCGGCGGGCGTCCAACTCGGCGGCGACCTCGTCGAGCAGCAGGATCGGCCACTCCCCGATGGTGTCGCGCATCCATTCCAACTCGGCCAGCTTGAGCGACATGACGGCGGTGCGTGCCTGCCCGCGCGAGCCGTAAAGACCGAGGTCGCGCCCGTTGACCATCAGGCGCAACTCGTCGCGCTGCGGGCCGCTGAGCGTCATGCCGCGCGCGATCTCCTCGCCCTGGCTGTCGGCCAGCCGCATACGGTACTGCTCCGCGATCTCCTGCGGGGAAAGCTGGCGGTGCAGGTCGAGGCCCAGGACGTCGAACGAAAGCTGGCCGTTGCTTTCGGCAGCGGGGCTGAAGCCGGGCAGGTAGAGCAACTCCAGGTCTTCGTCGCCACCGGACAGCTCGTGATGGATGCGCCGCGCCTTGACCTCCAACTGGCGGAGGAGGCGCTGCCGCCCGGCGACGAGCGTCGAGCCGGAGTCGGTAAGCTGCTCGTTCCAGTAGTCCAACTCGCTCGGGCTGGCGTCGTTCTCCGCGATGCGCTTGAGCAGCGCGTTGCGCTGAGTCAGCACCTTGTCGAAGGTGCTCAGGGCGCGGCAGTAGTCGCTGTCGGTCTGGCAAAGCGTGATGTTCAGGTAGCGGCGGCGGTCGGCGGGCGGCCCCTCCACCAGGGCGAGGTCCTGCGGGAGGAACAGCACGACGTTGATCTGGCCGATGAGGTCCATCACGCGGCGCGTGACGCCGTTGATCTTCACCTGCTTGCGGAAGCGGTCGCCGTCCTGCCCGGCGGCCTCGGGCGCGATGACGACCTCGACGCGGTTCAGGCGGGCATGGTTGCTCTCGACCTCGGCGGCGATACGGGCGAAGGGCATGACGTCCTGCTCAGCGTACCAGTTGATAAGCTGCCGGTCGGAGGCGGTGTACGGCGAGCGGGACGTCGCCAGGTAGTAGACGGCCTCAAGCAGGCTGGTTTTGCCCTGCGCGTTGGCGCCGTGCAGCAGGATCGGGCCAGACGGGAGCGTGATTTCAAGACGCGCGTAATTGCGGAAATTCTGCAGTGAGAGGTGTTCAATACGCATGGATGAGCACGAGAATCCTGTCCGTTGTGCATACCCCGTGAGTATACCTCTCTTTGAAGTCGATTCCCACTCGAATATTAGACGTCGAGCAACACCGGCACGCCTAAACGGAAGCCCAGATAGAGCGCCTCAAAGAACGCCTTGAGCGCGGCGATGGTCGGATCGTCGGCGGGGTCGGGCACATGCTGGAAGGGCACGTGCGTGTCGATCCACTCCTGCGAGGGCGGGACGGCCAACTGCATCATCACGTCGGCGTCAAGGTCCGGGGAGAGGCCGCCGAAGAACTGGAGCAGCAGCGTGCCGTGGGCGGGGTAGATGGGGCCGGAGAGGAACAGCATCTCGAAGACCTGATCGC
>CAZGLU010000560.1:0-2806 GCA_964526095.1 uncultured Anaerolineaceae bacterium
ACCTACACCCTCTCCTACACTCTTTCCCTACACGACGCTCTTCCGATCTGCCGCCGCCGATGGCGACGACCTTCATGCCGCGCTGGCGCCGGCTGTGCGCGTAGACGCGGTCCAGCAAGGAAGCGTCGCGCCCGCCCGCGAACGGCGCCAGGATCGAGCGGTTCAACTCGATCAGCGCGACACTCACGGCGCCCACGCCGAGCACCCCGGCGAGCGCCACGCGTGCCCAGGGCGGCAGGAAATGCAGCGTGATGAACGAAATAAAGGGATGCAGTTCGTCGTCCCGGTAGAGGAGGATGAGGGCCTGGGCGAACCCAACGGCCAGCACGGTGATGCCAAAAAGCAGCAGGGCGAGCCAGCGTTTGATCCGCAGCCCAGGCGTCAGCAACTTGATGAGGACATTACGCGAACGCCGCACCGAGGACAACCTCTTGAACTGCAAGTCGGGCAATGAGCGGCTAACGATCCTGCTCGGTCAAGCCACGCGGAGAGTATATCGCAACGCGGGCGGATTGTAACGGCTTTGCCGGGGGGCCTACAATATCATTGAACACGGCTTTGTCTGCCAACAATCACTTGACGGCCCGAAGGCACGTGTTAAAACTATGCCCGGCTCTACTACTTGACTAGACACAAGCGAGGGTACCATGGCGAACTTCGATCTGATGCGCCGGTTGACGGTCAATACGGGGGGGAAGATCCTGCTGTTGGTGATGGATGGCCTCGGTGGACTGCCGCGTGAGCAGGGCGGGCCGACCGAGTTGGAGGCCGCGAACACACCGAACCTGGACCGGCTGGCGCGCGAAGGCACGACCGGCCTCAGCATCCCGATCGTGCGCGGCGTGGCGCCCGGCAGCGGCCCGGCTCACCTTGCGCTGTTCGGGTACGATCCGCTTGTGCATGACATCGGGCGCGGGGTGCTGGAGGCGCAGGGGATCGGCCTGGAGGTCAACCCCGGCGACGTCGCCATCCGTGGCAACTTCTGCACCGTGGACGAGAACGGGATCATCACCGACCGACGTGCGGGCCGCATCTCCACGGAGGAAGGCGCCAAGCGGATCGAGGTCCTGCGTGACATCAAAATCCCCGGCGTCGAGATCGACATCGAGATCGCCAAGGAGTACCGCTTTGCGATGGTCATGCGCGGTGAGGGGCTGAACGGCGACATCGCGGACACCGACCCGCAGCAGGTCGGCGTCGCGCCGCTGCCCGCCCGCGCGCTCAGCCCGGCTGCCGAGCGCACGGCGGAGCTGGTGAACCAGTGGCTGGCTGAGGCACGCGAGCGCCTGCGCGGCCACGAACCGGCCAACATGGCGACGCTGCGCGGCTTCGCGATGGACCCCAACCTGCCGAAGTTCCTCGACGTGTATAAGCTGAAGGCGGCGTGCGTGGCGGTCTACCCGATGTACAAGGGCGTGAGCCGGTTGGTCGGCATGGACGTGATCGCGACGACGGCCAATGACACCACGGAAGACGAGTTTAAGCACGTCGCGCGCATCTGGAACGATTACGACTTCGTGTTCTGCCACGTCAAGTACACGGACAGCCGTGGCGAGGACGGCGACTTTGACGCGAAGGTGAAGGTGATCGAGGGCGTGGACGCCGCGCTGCCGATCCTGATGGACCTGAACCCGGACGTGCTCATCGTCACCGGCGACCACTCGACGCCCGCGACCTACCGCGCGCATAGCTGGCACCCGGTCCCCACGCTGCTGTGGGCGCCGCAGACGCACATGACCGACCGTGCCGAGTCCTTCGGCGAGCGGGAGTGCATGGGCGGCGGGCTGGGACAGTTCCCGGCGGTGGACCTGATGCCGATGGCGCTGGCCCACGCCAAGCGGCTTTCCAAGTACGGCGCGTAGGTCTGCCACGCGCACGCACGATGACGGTAACGGGGTCGCTTGCGGCCCCGATTGAGTCTTCCCTGGAGCGCGAGATGACGTCGGGGACGCTGATCGTCGTCCGGCACGGCCAATCGACGTGGAACCGGGAGGATCGCTTCACCGGGAGCACGGACGTGCCGCTGACCGAGTTGGGCCGCTCGGAGGCGCGCGCCGCCGGGGAGGCGCTACGCGGCTTCCGCTTCGAGCGGGCGTTCACCTCCGAGTTAAGCCGCGCCTGGGAGACGTTGCAGATCATCCTCGCGGTGATCGAACAGCCGGATGTCCCCATCGAGCGGAGCGCGGCGCTCAACGAGCGCAGCTACGGCGACCTTCAGGGGCTGAACAAGGCCGAAACGGCGGCGCGGCTGGGCGAGGATGTGGTCTTCGCGTGGCGGCGGACGTACCGGGGCCGCCCGCCGGGCGGCGAGAGCTTACAGGAAACGCAGGCCCGCGTGATGGGGTACTTCGAGGGCCGGATCGCGCCGCACGTGCAGGCCGGTGAGACGGTCCTCGTCGTGTCGCATGGGAACGCGCTGCGGGCGCTGGTCATGGCGCTGGACGACATCCCCGAGGCGGACCTGCCCGCGTTACAGATCCCGACCGGGGTGCCACGCCGCTACGTGATCGACGCGGACGGGCGCGTGCTGGAACGCGGCTATCTCTAGCCAGCGTCCACGGCGGACGCTTCGGCCCGCTGCGCGCGGGCTTCCCAGAGCCACGCCACCGCGATCGCCAGCGCCGCGCCGAGGATCGTCAGCAGGCCGATGGCGATCGCCGCGTCGAACCAGAACTGCTCCGGGAAGAGCCGGATCAACGTGGCTCGCGGGCTGAAGCGCCACGAATCCCCCTCGAAGAAGACGCGGTGAAAGCCGGTGAAGAAGGCGTCCCAACTCAGCAGGACGATCACCACGATCGTGACGATC
>CAZGLU010000561.1:0-2802 GCA_964526095.1 uncultured Anaerolineaceae bacterium
ACACCCTATCCTACACTCTTTCCCTACACGACGCTCTTCCGATCTCAGATCCTGGTGGCCGGGACGCCGGTAAGCGGTCCGGTGGGGTTCGATGGTGACGTCATGGGCAACTGGTACTGGGTGTACCAGGGCGGCACGGCTGGCTGGGTGGCCTCGGATCGCCTCGTCGTGATGGGCAACCGCGCGGGGCTGGCGACCATCGCCGCCACGGCAAGCGCCAACGGCCGCATGTGGTCCGTGCCCGATGTGTGGGTCGGCCACCTGGTCGGGCAGTTGGAGGAGGGCGAGCCGGTGAACGTCATCCGTGGCCCGGTGGACGGGACGGCGCCGCCCCAGGCGGCAGACGGTGGCGCGTGGTACCAGGTGCTGCGCGGCAACGGGGACACCGGGTGGCTGTGGATCGAACGCCTGGTGGACTGAGCGCAGCCATGCGAGACATAAGGCGCCGGGGAAAACAACCCCGGCGTCTTTGCATTCCCTCCTGGCGTGGGGCGGGAGGTCCGCCGCATCCCCTACCCCTTCGCCTATACAGACGGAAAGCCGGGAGCGAGTGCCGCCGCCCTCACCTGCGAAGCGGGGGAACCGGCGAGACGGCGAGCGGGGAACGGGATGTTGTTCGGCGGCGGCCATGCGAAGGGCGGCGTGCGTGCCCGTGACGCCTGCGGCGAACGGGACAAAACAAAGAAGCCCCTGCTCCCGGCATACGAGCAGAGGCCTCGGCTACAGTGGCGAACCGCAAACGCTACAGGTAGTACGCCATGATGCGCGAATCCACCAGCTCATCGTGGCCCTCGTCCGAGAGCACGTAAGACAGGTGCCGACGGCCCTCCGTTATGAAGCCCATCCGCTCGTACAGACGGATGGCGCCGGTGTTGCGCTCCAGGACCTCCAACTCCACGCGGCGAAGCGTGGGCTGTGACCGCGCCCAGTCCATGGCCTTGTGGATCAGCGTGCTGCCGATGCCGAAGCCGCGATACCCGCGCCGCACGTTGATATGCAGCACAGCCTTATGCCAGTCATAGGGCGTGCTGCCGCCCTCAAGCCCTACCACCCCCACAATTTTACCGTCCAGCTCGGCCAGGAATAAAGCGGAGTTCGCCTGTTCGGCATAGCGGCGGATCAGCTCGCGCTGGCCGCGCACCGTCAGCGGGAACATGCCGGGGCGAACGCCGGTATTGTTGCCAGGCTCCATCGCGATCTGAGAAAAGTAGACGCACAGCCTCCGGGCATCGGCCTCCTCAGCCGGGCGAACCACCATGTTGACTCGTGTCATTTCCTGGGTTCCAGCAGCCATGTTGTCCTCTCCGGTGCAACTGTCAGACGGGTGTGAAGCCGCCAGCTCGTCAGACGCAGCACGCGCGGCGCACTCCCTTAGCCTAGTGGCAAACGGACGGCGCATCACCCCCCCAAAGGGAGGGATCGGGGAGGGGTCGAGGCAGGAAAACACGCTGCCACAGCGGAATTCCGTTTATGATTAAACGCGGGCTTACCGGAACGGCCAGCCCACTGCGGCCCACCATCTGAGCGACTTCAAACACCGGGCCGAACACAGGAGGCAACATGGCAGTCAAACAACTCATTTTGCTGCTGTTCACCAACATCACCATTTTCTCCGTGGGCAACGCCCTGCTGCCGCTGGTACCGATCCGGGCGATGCGCCTGGGCGCGGATGCAACGGCTGCCGGGCTGTACCTGGCGCTGGCGTTCGCAGCCCTGGCTACGGGGACGATGGTCGCCGGGCCGATCTCCAGCCGCCTGCGCCGCCGCCGCGCGCTGATCGCCGCTGCGGCCATAGCCAACGTACCGACGCTGGTGCTGGCCGGTCAGGCGAACAACGTGATCCTGTTGGGCCTGCTGGTGGCGTTGGTGTGGTTCCTGGTCGGCATCCAACTCGCGATGACGGCCATCCTCACCGCCGTGTCAGTCGACAAGCGACAGCTTGGGCGGGCGTTCGGGATCATCGGGGCAGGCCCCGCCTTCGGGCAGATAATCAGCGGCGTGCTGGCCGGGCCGATCGCGGACCGCTGGGGTTTCGCGGCGGTGTGTACCGTGTTCGCCGGGGTCGCGGCGCTGCCGATACTGATCGCCCTGCTGATCGACGACCGCCAGGCCAGCCCGTCGCCGCTGGTCAAGACACAGACGATGGAGATCACCGGGGCGCGTAACCTGGGCTTCCTGATGCTGCTGATCTCCTGCGTGCTGATGAACACCGCCAACTTCATCGCGGTGACCGGCAAGCCGCTGGCGATGGACGCGCTCAACTTCGATGCGGCGGCGGTGACGAGCACCGTCGCGATCAGCGGCGCGGTCAGCCTGCCCGTCCCGCTGCTGCTGGGCTGGCTGTCGGATCGTTGGGGACGGCAGACCATCTTGCAGACCACCTACGCCATGGCCGCTCTGGGTGTCGGCCTGCTGGCCATCGCCTCGCAGTTGTGGCACTTCTGGCTGTCCCAGAGCCTGCTGACGCTGGCGGGCGCCGGGATGGCGGCTGGATCGGCGCTGGTGGCGGAGATGGTCCCCGCGCGGCAGATGAACACCGCCGTATCCCGTTACCACGCGATGCCGTGGATCGGCGGCGTGATCGGCTGTGCGATCGGCGGCGCGTCGATCGGCGCGATCGGTCCCACGCTGACGTTCACGGTCGGGGCGGCGCTGCCCATCGCCGCGATCGTCCTGCTCGGCGTGCTTCGGGCGCCGAAACCCGTACGCCCGGCCCCGGCCGTCACCTCGATCCGCGCGACGCAGCATTGAGCGCGGCGTAACAGGGCGCGTCAGCCGATGACGCGCCCTGTTACGCATCTT
>CAZGLU010000562.1:0-2797 GCA_964526095.1 uncultured Anaerolineaceae bacterium
GTACACGCAGCGCGTCGTCGCGGCGGCGAAGGTGACTGGTGTGCCGGTGATCTACTTCGGCACGGACCTCAACGGCCTGCTCGAAGCGCTGCCCGAAACCGGCGCGGACGTGATCGGCCTGGACTGGCGCATCGACCTTGACGCGGCCTGGGCGCGCCTGGGCGACGGCGTGGCGGTCCAGGGCAACCTGGACCCCGTGGCGCTGTTCGGGCCGTGGGCGGCGGTCGAGGGCCGCGCGGCGGACGTGCTGGCGCGGGCTGGCGGGCGGGCCGGTCACATCTTCAACCTGGGCCACGGCATCCTGCCTGAAACGCCGGTAGACACCGTGCGGCGGCTGGTCGATTTCGTGCACGAGCAAAGCGCAAGGGAGCGAGGATAAATGACGACGGTCGGCGTCTTGTTCATGGCCTACGGCGGGCCGAACTCACTGGAGGACATTCCGGCGTTTCTGCACGACATCCGCCACGGTCGGCCCACGCCGCAGGCGATCATCGACGAGATCACGGAGAACTACCGGCAGATCGGCGGGAAGTCGCCGCTGTTGGAGATCACCCAGCGGCAGGCGGCGTTCACCGAGGCGCGTCTCAACGCGGGCGCGCCGCCGGGCGTGCGCTATAAGAGTTACATCGGCATGCGGCACTGGACGCCCTGGATCGCGGACACCGTGGCGCAGATGGTGCGGGATGGGGTGACGTACGCCGTCGCGCTGGTGCTCGCGCCGCACTATTCGAGCATGAGCATCGCGAAGTATTTCGAGCGGCTGGACGAGGCCCTCGCCCAGCAGGAAAAACCCTTCACCTACACGCCGATCACCAGCTACTACGATCACCCGCTCTACATCGAGGCGCTGGCGCGGCGTGTCGAGCATGGGCTGGCGACGATGCCCGCCGATACGCTGGTGCTCTTCAGCGCGCACAGCCTGCCCACGCGCATCCTTGACGAGGGCGACCCCTACGATGCGCAGCTTCGCGAGACGGCCCGCCTCGTCGCGGAGCGCGTCGGGCTGCCCGCCGACAACTGGACCTTCTCGTACCAAAGCGCGGGCCGCACGCCGGAGCCGTGGCTGGGGCCGCAGATCGAGGATTACGTGGTCGAGCTGGGCGCGCAGGGCCACAAGAACCTGCTTTCGGTGCCGGTCGGCTTTGTCGCGGACCATGTCGAAGTCCTGTTCGACATCGACCTCAAGGCGAAGCGGGCCGCCGAAGGCGTGGGGGTGCGGTTGGAGCGCGTGCCCTCGCTGAACGACGATCCGCTGTTCATCGCCGCGCTGGTCGACCTCGTCCGCGAGCACACCCGGATCCCGCAATGAAGCGACTGGTCATCGTCGGGGGCGGGATCGCCGGGCTGGCGACTGCCTACACCGCGCAGCAGGCCGCCCGCGAGCAGGGGCTTGACGTGGCGATCACGCTCGTCGAGCGGGACGCGCGGCTCGGCGGCAAGATCGCGACCGACGTCACGGACGGCTTCGTGATCGAGGGCGGGCCGGACTCGTTCATCACACAAAAACCGTGGGCGGCGCAGCTCTGCCGCGAGCTGGGCCTGGGTGACCGGCTGGTGGGCACCAACGACGCGCAGCGCAAGACGTACGTGCTGCGCAAGGGAAAGCTGCGGGCGATGCCTGACGGCCTGATGCTGATCGTGCCGACGCGCTTCCTGCCGTTCGTCACGTCCGACCTGCTCTCGTGGCCGGGCAAGCTGCGCATGGGGCTGGACCTGTTCCTGCCGCGCCGCACCGACGAGGCCGACGAGAGCCTGGCCGACTTCATCCGGCGGCGGTTGGGGCGGGAGGCGCTCGCCGTGCTGGCCGAGCCGTTGATGGCCGGGATCCACGTCGCGGACGCCGAGGTGCTCAGCCTGCGGGCGACCTTCCCGCGCTTCATCGAGACGGAGCGCAAGTACGGCAGCCTGACGCGCGGCATGATCGCGGCCCGCAAGGCGGCGCAGGCACACGCGGCCAACGGCACAAAGCCGAGCCTGTTCATGACGCTGCGGGGCGGGCTGCGTGAGTTGGTCGAGGCGCTGGCGGGCGCGCTGACCGCCGCCGACGTGCTGACCGGACGGGCCGTAACCGGCCTTGTGCCGGAGGCGGGCGGCTACGCGCTGCACCTGGACGATGGCCGCACGCTGGCGGCGGACGCGGTCGTGCTGGCCGTCCCCGCGTATGCCAGCGCGCGCCTGCTGCGGGATGTGCAGCCGGAGCTGGCCGCGCTGCTGGACGCGGTGAAGTACGTCTCCACGGCGACCGTGTCGCTCGGCTACGACGCGGCGGACTTCGAGCATCCGTTGGACGGGTTCGGCTTCGTGGTCCCGCGCAACGAGCCGACGCGCCTGCTGGCCTGCACGTGGACCAGCACCAAGTTCCCGCAGCGTGCTGCGCCGGGGACCGTGCTGCTGCGCGCCTTCGTCGGCGGGTCACGCCGCGAGGATCTGGTCGATCTGGACGACGCCGCGCTGGTGGCGCTCGTGCGCGAGGAGCTGCGCGCGATCATGGGGGTCACGGCGGCCCCGACGGTGACGCGCGTCTTCCGCTGGCGCCGCGCCAACCCGCAGTATGAGGTCGGGCACCTGGAGCGCGTGGACCGCATGGAGGCGCTCTGCCCGCCGGGGATCCTGCTCACCGGCAGCGCCTATCGCGGCGTGGGGATCCCCGACTGCGTCCGCCAGGGGCAGGAGGCGGCGCGCAAGGCGCTGGCGTATCTGGAAGGGGTTCCCGTGGCTGGCGCCTGGTAGTTTAGGACGGAGACCTCACCCCCCGGCCCCCTCTCCAATCAAGTTGGCGAGGGGAGATGGCCCGGCG
>CAZGLU010000563.1:0-2796 GCA_964526095.1 uncultured Anaerolineaceae bacterium
AGCGGGCTGTACATGATGATCTGAAAGACGGAATTGAGCGCGACCAGCACGGCGCAATCCTCGTTGTTGCCGCCGGCCAGCATGTTCCAGATCAGCACCATCGCGATACAGCGGGCCAGCCCGACGATGATCAACCCGGTACGATACTCCGGGTAGTCGGCCAGGAAGATCCACGCGAGGGCGAACATCAGCGCGGGGCCAATAATCCAGTTCTGCAAGAGCGAGAGGCCGAACAGCCGCCATTGGCCGCGCAGCTTGCCCAGCTCCTCATACCTGACCTTGGCCAGGACCGGGTACATCATCCACAGCAGGCCGATGGCGATCGGGAACGAGACGGTGTCGATCCGCAGTGAGTCGAACGTGCTCTGGATATTGGGAAAGACCGCGCCAAGCGCCACGCCGGCCGCCATAGCCAGGAAGATCCACAGCGGCAGGAAGCGGTCCAGGAACGAGAGACGCTGGAAGACCGCGCCGGCCTGTGCCGAAGGGGTGGTTGCTGATTGCACACTCATCAGGTGCTGTCTCCTCAAAGATCAACGAAAAATAAAGAACGTAAACAATCGAGCGCGTCACATGGTATCGAGCAGCGTCAGGATCCGCCGCTCGATGTCGTCCCGCACGGACCGGAACACCGCCATCACCGCGTCGTCCGATCCGGTGGCCTGGGCCGGGTCCGGGAAGCCGATATGCACGCGCCGGCCCTGCCCCAGCCAGAGCGGGCAGTTCTCGGCCGCGTCGTCGCAGACGGTCACCACCAGGTCCAGCGGATCCGCGCGGAAGGCGTCGGCTGATTTGGGCCGCGCGCCGTCCGGCTGGATGCCGATCTCTGCCAGCGCGCGCAGGGCGTTGGGATGCACCGCATCAGCCGGGCGCGTCCCGGCGCTGACAGCCTGCCACAGGTCGCCGCGCCGCGCGTTGACGATCGCCTCGGCCATCTGCGAGCGGCACGAGTTCCCGGTACACAGGAAAAGGACTCTGCGCTGGTCTGCCATGCTGCCTCCTGGGCGCGCTGACCGAGGGATAGGGACGGAACCGGGTAAATCGAAAAATTTCAATATAACAGGCCAAAAAAACGGGCGGCAGCGCGCCCGGCTAGTCAAGCTGGCCCAACAACCCACGAAGCGGCTGGAAAGCCCCGCGCCGCAGCCGGTAGTACAGCCACACGCTGCGCTGCTCCGCGTCGATCAGCCCGGCCTCACGCAGCACCTTCAGATGGTGCGAGATGGTCGGCTGCGTCAGGTCAAAGTGGTGCTCGATCTCGCAGACGCACACCTCGCCGCCGTAGCGGCTCAGGATGTCCACGATCTGCACGCGGACGGGATGTGCCAGCGCCTTGGCCAACCTGGCGAGGGTGCTGGCCTCGTCCGCTACGAGGCGTAGTTCAGTCTCGTGTGCGGCGCAGGTGTCCTTGCGGAGGCTGCCCGTGATCTCGTTTTCGTCTATCTTCAGCCGCTGGCTCATGAACCGCCTTTCGTGTCCGGTACAAGAGGCATGATACATGATACAGGCTAAATAGAAAAACGTCAATCTAACACGGTTCCGCTGCCAGGTTACTTGACATATCGACAAACATCGATAAAATGAAGGCATGAACACGGACCCGGTACTGTTTGCCAAGGCACTCGCGGACGAAACCCGCCAGGAAATCATGCGTCATCTCTGCTGTGTCTGGCTGAGTGTCGGCGATCTGGTGGAGAAGATGGGCGGTAAGGTCAACCAGCCGACCGTCAGCCACCACCTGAAAAAGCTGGAGGAGGCCCACCTGGTGCACGTCCGCCAGGAAGGGCGCCATCGCTACTACACGCTGAACCAGCAGCAGCTTACCGTGTGCTGTGGCGTGCTGGTCAGCGCCTTCGCGCCGGACTATGCGCCGCAGGTGATCCTGCCGGAGGATATCGAGGTGAGCGGTACGTGAGGTCTGTCTCTTTTTTTGCCCGGTTTAATCGATGTTTGTCGATATGTCGATATAATGAGCACCTAATGAGCACCGAGGAGCAACATCATGTCAAGCAAGCCCTACTTCGATCAGGTAGCTGAGCAGTGGGATACGCTGCGGCAGGGTTTCTTTTCGGAGGCGATCCGCGACCAGGCCCTGCACGCGGCGGGGGTCCGTCCGGGGCAGCTCGCCGCAGACGTCGGCGCGGGGTCCGGTTTCATCACCGAGGGTCTGGTTGCGCTCGGTGCGCACGTGATCGCGGTCGACGAATCCGAGGCGATGCTGGCTGCGTTGCAGCGGCGCCTCCCCGACGCCGAGGGCGTGGAGGTTCGCGTGGGCGAGGCGGAGGCCCTGCCCATCGAGGATGCGTCGGTGGATTGCGCCTTCGCCAATATGGTCCTGCACCACGTCGAGCACCCGGCGGCTGCGCTGGCCGAGATGGCGCGCATCCTCAAGCCGGGTGGGGTGCTGGTTGTCACCGACCTGGACGAGCACAACTTCGAGTTCCTGCGGACCGAGCATCACGATCGCTGGCTGGGCTTCCGCCGCGCGGACGTGCGCGCCTGGCTGGAGGCGGCCGGGTTAGAGGCGCCAATGGTGATAGGCACGCAGAACAACTGCTGTGCGGATTCGGCCTGCGGCACGCAGCGCGCGGACGTGAGCGTGTTCCTGGCGATGGGGCGCAAGCCGGGCGGCGCGGCCCCGGCTGAGGGCGTCGATATCCACAGCGCCGTGCGCCAGCAGATCGGAAGAGCACACGTCTGAACTCCAGTCACGAGATTCCAGCGCGGCTGCCGTCTGCGGCGTGAGAGTGGGGGGGGGGGGGGGGGGGGGGGGGGGGGGGGGGGGGGGGGGGGGGG
>CAZGLU010000564.1:0-1245 GCA_964526095.1 uncultured Anaerolineaceae bacterium
TAATGAGCGGTGACTGGAGTTCAGACGTGTGCTCTTCCGATCTCCCCGGCGACGAGGTACACGGCGGCCAGCAGGCGCAGCGTGCGCCCCAGCCCGACGCGGTCCAGGGCGCCGTCCTGCTCCTGTTGGAGCGCGAGCGCCTCCTCCAGGACCTGCAGCGCGGCGGTGTACTGCGCGCCGCTCGCCAGCGCCGCGCCCAGCCCTCGCAGCACGCGCGCCCGCGCGCGGTCGTCCCGCGCGCAGCATTCGAGCGCCATCTCGTAGCCCCGGATCGCCTGTTCGGTCGAGCCTTCGAGGTGGTAGATCTGGGCGCGGAGGTGCGCGGTCGCGGCGTCGTCCTCCTCCGCGATGGCGGCCAGCGCCTCGGCGTAATGCCCGGCGAGCAGGGACATCTCGGCACGCAGGTAGGGCGAGGCGTCCGGCGAGCAGTCGATCTCGCGCATGGCCTCGGCGTAGCGGCCCTGCGCGCGCAGGATCATGGCGCGTTCCAGGTGCGCTTCGGCGGCCTCGTCCAGCACGCCGAGCGCATCATTGAGCCGCCCCATGTGCCGGTACACGCGCGCCAAACAGCGCCGCAGCACGCTGAGCGACGCCTCCGCGCCGAGGTTGTAGACGATCTCCGCCGCGTCCACCAGCAGCTTTTCGGCTTGCGCGGCGCGGCCCATCGCGTCGTAGAGCCGCCCCAGGGCGACCATCGTCTCGGCCTGCCCGTGGGCGCTGTCATGCTCGCGCCGCAATTCCAATGCGCGGTGGAGCACCTGCTCCGCGACCTCGTAGGCGCCCTCGTCCGTGAGGCGCAGCCCCTCCAGCGTGAGCGCGGTCCCCTCGCCGCGCGGCCCGGAGGCGTCCGCCCCGTTCGCGCTGCCCGCCAGCCCCGGCGTGTACTCGTGCAGGTACGGCTTCAACACGCGCTCCAGCGGGTCCGATCCCCCGGCCTGCGCCCCCGCCGCGAGGGCGTGGCGCAAGGCCCCTTCCGCCTCGTACAGCGCCACGGGGTCGGCGGCGTGCTCGCGGGCGTAACGCAGCGCCCAGGCCCGCATCCGCTCGCCCGGCCCGCCCGGCTCCGCGTGGGGATCGGTCGCCGCCACGCGCTGATACACGGCGGGATGCAGCTTATAGCGCGCGGCGCCCTGCGGATCGGCGTGCACCAGGCCGTAGCCCGCCAGCGTCATCAGGCCGCGCCGGGTCGCAAGGGGGGAGCCGCACGTCGCCGTGGCGTGCAGCCCGTCGAACGGCGCGCCACCC
>CAZGLU010000564.1:1255-2793 GCA_964526095.1 uncultured Anaerolineaceae bacterium
GCGCCACCCGGCCCGAACGCCGCGAAGGCGCGGACCAACTGCCGGTAATCTTCGGGCAGCGCCTCCAGCGACACGGCCAGCACCCGGTTGAGCGCCAGCAGGTGCGCGGGCGTCGGGAGCGTGCCGGCCTCCTCCGCCTGGGCGGCATCCTCCGCCGCGAGGCGTTCCAGGTCCAGCAGGTCCTCCAACTCGTCGAGCGTCAAATGGTCGCGCTGCACCAGCAGCCCGGCCAGCGCGAGATTGAGCGGGAAGCCGCCCAGCGCGCGCGCCACGCGCAGCAGGTCACCCCGCAAACGCCGCGTGTCGTCCAGCCCAGCGAAATGCGCCAATACCTCAACCGCCGGGGTTTCGTCCAGCGCACGCAATGTAACGACGCCCTCCGGGTCCTCAGCGGGCGGCTCGTCGGGATCGGGCGTCTCAGGCGGGGTCTCGAAGGCAACCAGGACGTGCGGCGTCAGCGCGTAGAGGCCGCCCAACTCCAATTCGCCTGCGACCGCGTTATCGACCACCAGCAGCGTATGGTCGTTGAACTGCGCGCCGAGCATGCTCCGCCGGACGTGTGGATCCGTCTCGACCAGCACGTGCGGCAGGTTGAGCGCCAGCGCGAGCGTCTGGTCCAGCCGCGCCGGGTCATCGATCCACCAGATGCGCCGGAAGCGCTGGCGGGTGCGCTCGTGGGCCGCCACCGCCGCCAGCAGCGTCGTCTTGCCCGCGCCCGGCTCGCCGTGGACCGCGATCGGGTGCCCGGAGAGCAGCGGGCGCAGCACGCGGTCCAGCTCGGCCTTACGCCCCTCCAACATCGCCGGGCGGCGCGGCGGCGTGAGCGACGCGCGGGCGGCCTCGACTACCGCCGGATCGGGGCGCGGGTACCAGCGCGGCGGCAGCGCCGGGAGCAGGCCCTCGGCGCTGAACTCCGGCGTCTCCAGCCGGAACGAGGCCGCGTCCAACTGCGCCGGGTCCTGCTCGATCGGGATCACCAGCAGCGTTTCCGTCAGGCGCAGGAACTCGTCGGCGCGGAAGCCTTCCAGCGTCGGCGTGAATTCGGGCAAAGACGGGCGTGATTCGGAAGCTGTGTCTGCCATAGCTGCGGATTGTAGTAACTGGGGAGTGGTTGCGCAACTGGCGCGCGGGACCATCCTGACTAGCGGCGGCGCCCACGCAGCGGCTCGATCGGCAGGTCGCGCAGGCCGGTGCGGTCCGCCCGCCCGGCCAGGATCGCGTCCGGCTGGCCGAAGCTGGCCGACAGCACCGCCTCGCCCGTCTGGCCGTTGACGGCGGCGGGCCGGTGCGAGCCGTCGCGGAACACCAGCGTGACCATCCACACCGGTAGCAGGATCAGCCGGTAGTTCAGCCCCTCGACCGCCACGCGTGCGGCCCGCCACAGCGGCGTATTGGGCGCGTTGTAGGCGCCGGTATCCGTGCGGGCGAGCGCGAGCGGCGGGACGCGGCGCCCCGTCGCCTGCTGGCGGGCGGCGTGCTTGACGTAGGCGCAGATCGGAAGAGCGTCGTGTAGGGAAAGAGTGTAGGATAGGGTGTAG
>CAZGLU010000565.1:0-2788 GCA_964526095.1 uncultured Anaerolineaceae bacterium
GAACGCGCCATCCGGCCCGGCGGCCCCGGCCTGCACCGTCAGCACGGCGGCGTAGCCCGCGTCGTGGGCCGCCAGCCCATCCAGGCCCCGGCTGATGGCGTCCCACGCGCCGTTGCGTTCCAGGTCTTGCAGCACGGTGACGGCTTCATCCACCGTGCCGGCCACGTCGCGCACGTCGTCCACGGCGGCACATCCGGGCACGGTGAGCAGCAGCAGCGCCCCCAACAGGGCGGTGCGGCATCGTTGCATCATGTCGAATTTCCTTCGTGCACAGATCCAAGGCCGGTGAATGTAGCGTAATGCCGTATGAGGGGCAAGTTTCACGCGCCCCACGTCCTTGCGGCGCCCCTGGCGCTGTCGCTCATCGTACTCACCCAGGAGCAAGGAGGATCTCATGCAACGGTATAAAGTTTTGGCGCTTGTGTCAGCCCTGCTGCTGCTGGCGAGCTTCGCTACCGCACTGCCGACGATCTCGCGGGCTTACAGTGACGAGGACGATAACCGGGAGACGATCCTACGCGTCATCAACGAGGTTTTTAACCAGGGGAACGTGAACGTGTTCGATGAGGTCACCACCCCGGATTACGTCACCCATAACCCGGACGGCTCGACCTCTGACCGGGAGGCGACCAAGCAGACGATCCTGGCCTTCCGGGCGGCCATGCCGGATCTGAACGCGTCGGCGGACCCGATCATCGCTGAGGATGAATGGGTTGCCTTCCGCCTTACGATTACGGGCACGTTCCAGGGCGATTTTGCCATGGGAGAGATGACCTTCCCGCCGACCGGGGGGCCGGTCACGTTCGCCGCGAACGTCATCACGCACTTTAACGAGGACGGCCTGATGGTCGAGGAATGGGCCGAGTATGACATCGCGACCTTCGCCCAACAGCTTACCATGATGGGCGACATGCCCGGCGGCGAGATGGGCGCCGGGGATGACGCAGCCGCGCCGGAGGGCGAGATGGGCGCCGGTGAAGGTGAGATGGGCGCTTCGCCCGGCCTGGACGGGAACGCCCTCGTCAACGAGCGCTGCACCGTCTGCCACTCGCGCGAGCGCATCGACGCCCAGGATAAGGACGAGGCCGGTTGGACCGCAACCGTGGATCGCATGATCGGCAACGGGGCGCAGTTGAACGCCGAGGAGCGCCAGGCCGTGATCGATTACCTCGTCGCCACGCACTAACCCCCACGCTCCAACTCCACCCAACTCTATGAGGGGAAAGGCGGGGCTTGTCTCCTGGCAGGCCCCGCCGGGCGACCCCGTCAGGCCCCTCCGGCGCCCGCCTGCACCGGCCCGGCGCACAGACCCACTGCCCGGCCTCCCCGTATTTTGCGCATCGTACGGGAGGCCAGTAAACTTTCTGCGCGAGTGCAGGCAGGGGAGGCAGTGGCTATGTTGGGACGCAGGCTGAACAACCGCTACGAAGTGCAGGAGCTGGTGGGGGAGGGCGCGACCGCCGCCGTGTATCGCGGGCTGGATCTGCGGCTCCAGCGCACGGTCGGGATCAAGGTGCTGCTGCCCTACGTGGACAGCACCACCCGGCAGCGTTTCCAGCGTGAGGCCCACTCCGCCGCGCAGCTCAACCACCCGAACATCATGGCGATCTTCGACGTGGGCGAGGAAAACGACCGGGCGTTCCTGGTCGTCGAGTACGTCGAGGGCGAGCCGCTGTACAACTTCATCCCGTCTGCGCCGCGCCGCGCTGCCGATTTCGCGCGGCAGATCTGCCTCGCGCTCGACTACGCCCACCGCCGCAACGTGATCCACCGCGACATCAAGCCCGCGAACATCCACATCACCCCGGACGGCGTGGTGAAGATCATGGACTTCGGCCTGGCGATCACGCCCGAAAGCAAGCGGCTGACGGCCATGGGGCGCATCATCGGGACGCCCGCCTACCTCTCGCCGGAGCAGGCCCAGGGCCTCAAGCTCGATCACCGCACGGACCTGTACTCGCTCGGCATCGTGCTGTACGAGCTGGTGACCGGCGTCTTGCCCTTCGACGCGGACGACATCGGCGTGCTGCTGCTTCAGCAGGTGAAGAAGACGCCCAAACCGCCGCGCGACCTCGCCCCGGAGGTTCCCCCCGCGCTGGAGGCGATCATCCTGCGGGCGATGGAGAAGGAGCCGCAGAACCGCTACGCCTCGGCGGCGGAGATGGCGGAGGCGCTGGAGGCGTTCCTCAACGAGGACGAGGCGCACATGCGCTCGACGGCCGCGCCGCGCGCACCATCCCCCGCGCCGGAACCCACGCCGGGCGCCGCCCCCGGCGGGCCGATCCGCGTGGTGCTGGCGGACGACCACCGCATCCTGCGCACGAGCCTCGCCATGTTCCTCGACGTGAACGAGGATATCACGGTCGTTGGGGAGGCGGACGACGCCGCTCAGGCGCTCGACGTGCTGCGTGCCACGCAGCCGGACGTGCTGCTGCTGGACCTGAACATGCCGGGCACGGGCGGGCTGGACATCCTGCCGGAGATCCGCGCCACGTGGCCGGAGATCAAGGTGCTGGTGCTGACGGGCCGCGACGAGGACCAATACATCATGCGCGCGCTGCGCTCGGGGGCGCATGGCTACGTGCTGAAGACCAGCGGCGAGGATGCGCTGGTCCAGGCCGTGCGCGACGTGGCGCGCGGTAACGTGGTGTTGGGGCATGGCGTCGCGGAGCGCGTGGTGCAGGGCTTCATCAGCCGCCCGGAGCCGGACGCGCTGAGCGACGTCGAGCGCGCCGTGCTGACAGATCGGAAGAGCACACGTCTGAACTCCAGTCACCGCTCATTATCT
>CAZGLU010000566.1:0-2778 GCA_964526095.1 uncultured Anaerolineaceae bacterium
TACACCCTATCCTACACTCTTTCCCTACACGACGCTCTTCCGATCTCTACGGCACGGCCTGGGAGACGCCCGACCAGCTTGAGGAATACCTGGAGCTGCTCGAAGAGGCGAAGAAGCGCGATCACCGCGTCCTGGGGCCGAAGCTGGACCTGTTCGTGATCGATCCGCTGGTGGGCAAGGGCCTGCCGCTGTGGAAGCCGAAGGGCGCCATCCTGCGCGAGACGTTGGAGCGTTTCCTGCGTCAGGCCCAGCTTGAGCGCGGCTATGAGCCGGTCGTCACGCCGCACATCGGGCGGCTGGAGCTGTACCGCACGTCGGGGCACTACCCCTACTACAAGGACAGCCAGTACACGCCGATCGACGTCGACGGCGAGGAATACCTGCTCAAGCCGATGAACTGCCCGCACCACATCATGATCTACAAGAGCGAGCTGCGCTCGTACCGCGACCTGCCGATCCGTTACGCGGAGTTCGGCACGGTCTACCGCTACGAGAAGAGCGGCGAGCTGTCCGGCCTGACGCGCGTGCGCGGCTTCACCGTGGACGACTCGCACCTGTTCGTCACGCCGGAGCAGTTGCTCGACGAGTTCATCGAGGTCGTGAAGCTGATCCAGTACGTGTTCAGCAGCCTGGACCTGCGTGACTTCCGCGCCCGCGTCGGCACGCGCGACCCCGAGTCCGACAAGTACGTCGGGGACGCGGCGGTGTGGGAGCAGGCCACCAACGCCATCATCGAGGCGTGCGAGCGGCTCGGCCTCAACTACACCGTCGAGGCGGGCGAAGCGGCCTTTTACGGCCCCAAGCTGGACTTCATCTTCCGCGACGTGTTGAAGCGCGAGTGGCAGCTTGGCACGGTCCAGGTGGACTACAACCTGCCGGAGCGCTTCGAGCTGGAGTACGTCGGTGAGGACAACGAGCGCCATCGCCCGGTGATGATCCACCGCGCGCCGTTCGGGTCGCTGGAGCGGTTCATCGGCATCCTGATCGAGCACTACAACGGCGCCTTCCCGGCGTGGCTGGCCCCCGTCCAGGCGGTGCTCATCCCCATCGCGGACCGCCACACCGAGTACGCCCGTGACGTGGCCGCGCAACTGCGCGCCGAAGGGCTGCGCGTCGAGGTCGATACCTCGCAGGGACGCATGGGCGCCAAGATCCGCGAGGCGTCGCAGATGCGCATCCCGTGGCTGCTGGTCGTGGGCGACCGCGACATCGAGAAGAGCGCCGTCAGCGTGCGCTTGCGCTCCGGGGAGGACCTCGGCGCGATGCACGTGACGGAGTTCATCGCGCAGGCCAAGCACATCGTGGAGAACAAGCTGGGCGAACTGGCCTAGCCCGCCGCGCCCCTCTTAACCATCTCGGCAAGTCACCGCTAACGCTCATGCGGGCGTTAGCGGTGTTGCGTCTGGGCGCGCTGCGCCCTTTTACGTGCTTTTACGTGCTCGTGCTGATCGCAAGGATAACGCCGTGGGAGACTATACGGGCGAATTGGCGGCACTGGCGACCTCGGTCTGCTGGAGCTTCACCTCGATCCTGTTCGCCGTGTCGGGCCGTCAGGTCGGCTCGCCGGTCGTCAACCGGACGCGCCTGCTGTTCGCGGTGGTGATGGTCAGCCTGCTGCACTGGCTGCTCGAAGGCCAACTGCTGCCCCTCGACGCGGCGGGCTGGCGCTGGGGCTGGATGGCGCTCTCCGGCGTGATCGGCTTCGTGCTTGGGGACGCGGCGCTGTTCCAGGCGTTCGTGCTGATCGGCCCCCGGCTCGCCATGCTGCTGATGGCGCTCAGCCCGGTGTTGGGCGCACTGCTCGGCTGGGTGCTGCTCAATGAGGAGTTGGCCGCCGCCGAGATCGTCGGGATCGCGCTCGCGGTGAGCGGGGTCGCGTGGGTCGTGGCCGACCGGACCAACACGCCCGCCGCGACCGTGCCCGGCGCGCCGCCGCGAGACTTCGCGCTCGGCATCCTGTGTGGGCTGGGCGGTGCGGTCGGCCAGGCCGCCGGGCTGATCGCGTCCAAGCGCGGGCTGGAAGGCGACTTCTCCGCGCTGTCCGGCAACCTGATGCGGCTGGTGGCCTCGGCGGCGCTGATCTGGCTGATCGCGGCGGTCGCGGGGCACGTGCGGGGCAACTTCACGCGGCTGCGCGAGCATCCGCGCGCCGTCGCCACGATCTTCGGCGGGTCGGTATTCGGGCCGCTGCTCGGCGTGTGGTTGTCGCTGATCGCGGTGCAAAACGCGCCGGTCGGGATCGCCTCGACGCTGACGAGCCTCAGCCCGATCTTCCTGCTGCCGCTCGGCGCCGTGCTGTTCCGCGAGCGGATCACCCTGCGCGCCGTGGTCGGCACGCTGCTGGCGGTGGCTGGCACGGCGATCATCTTTTTGAGCTGACCCCTGTGCGGTGCTCAATTCGCGATGACGCGGGCGGCGCGGTAGACTTAGGCAAGCCCCGTCCCCTCCGCAGGTGGCGGAGTGCGCAGCACAGCACGCAGCACGAGTACGGCAAAGGGTGTCACCATTGGCCCACGAAAACCGGTTGGAATACATCCGCGCGGCGCACAACCTGACCATCGAGTTAAGCCCGACAAGCTGGCGGTTATTTAACGGGTCAGCGGAGACCGATCCGCCGGAGGCGATCATCTCCCTGCTGGAGGCACGTGAGGGCACGATCACGGCCTCGCCCGTCTTCGCCAAGGCGCGCCGCCTGCCCGCCGACGGGCAGCTTGACCGCGACGACGTGGCGCGTGTGGTGGTCGGCTGGGCGCCCGAAAGCAGCAACTGGCACCTGGG
>CAZGLU010000567.1:0-2772 GCA_964526095.1 uncultured Anaerolineaceae bacterium
TGGGCGTGAAGAAGTCCGTCGTGACGATCAGCGCGCGCTCGTCGTCCAGCCGGTACACGGCGGCGTCATCAGGCGTGCCTAAGCCAACCAGCAGATCAGGGTGATCAGCGGCGGGAAAGAGGGCTTGCAGGGGGCGCAGCACGTGCGCCAGGGCGTCAGGCGCCAGCTTCGACGCTCAACCCGCACACGACGAGAGCGCCGTGAGCCGGATGATCTCCTCACGTGTCATCGTTGGACCGTCCTCCGTAGTCTGCGCGGAGTATGACAAACCGCCGGGCAAACCGCAACCCCCGGCCCGGTGGGACGTGCCGAACGGCCCATCCGCTCCCCGCCATCCGGCCCTTGCCCTGCGCCGGGCTTTGCGCCATGATGGACGTGTGCCGCCACGCGGCGGCGCTCGTTGGTGGACGGGGCCGCACCCTTGCGGCAGCGCACATGAACCAGGGTGAACGTGGCGGAAGATGTGCTTGTGATCGGCGCAGGCCCGGCCGGGCTGGCCAGCGCCTATTACCTCGAACAGGCGGGGATCAGTTACCGGGTTATCGACCAGGCGGAGGTGATCGGCTCCACCTGGAACAGCCTTTACCCCTCGCTGCGGCTGAACACCACGCGGTTTTATTCCCACCTGCCCGGCCAGCGCTTCCCGCTGCGGACGGGCATCTTCCCGACCGGCAAGGACTATCACGCCTACCTGACGGACTACGCGCGACGCCACGCGTTTAACATCCACCTGGGCGTGACGGTGCACCGCGCCTGCCCCGAGGGCGACGGCTGGCGCGTGGTGACCAGTGAAGGCTCGGCGTGGTACCCGGCGGTGATCTCTGCCACGGGCCGCTTCTGCCGCCCGTGCTTGCCGACGTTCCCCGGCCAGGATCGCTTTCAGGGAACGCTGCTGCACGCCCATGATTACCTGGGGCCGGAGCCGTTCGCAGGGCGGCGGGTGATGGTCGTCGGCAACGGGCCGAGCGGCGTGGACATCGTCACGGATCTGGCCCCTGTCGCCGCGCCGCCGGTGCCGCTGTCCCAGCGGACGGGCGTCGTGCTGCGCCCGCGCTACCCGTGGGGGCTGCCCAAGCATGTGTGGATGATGCTGGCCGACCTGCTGCCGGGCTTCCTCGCGCGGCCCCTCCTGCGCAAGATCGAGGCGCTGAAGTTCGAGCACCTGGACCGCATCGGGTTGAAGGTGCCGCGCAACGAGGCGGAAAGCTCGGCGGCGGGCGGCACGCGCGGGCGCGAGCTGATCGAGGTCGTGAAGGCCGGGCTGGTGCGCCCGGTGGACGGGCCGGACCACTTCGAGCCGGACGCGGTCGTGCTGATCGACGGCACGCGCTGCGAGGTCGATGCCGTGATCCTGGCGACGGGCTATCGCCCGGCCCTGTTCAACTACCTGGACCTCGATGTGGAATGCAACCGCGACGGGTGGCCGCTGCGCGTGGACGAACGGCCCGATGACGTGACCTCCGGGAAGCGCGAGGTGGCGGGCTATCCCGGTCTGTACCTCGTCGGGACGTTCTACCAGGGCAAGGGCGCGCTGTACAACATCAACGTGGAGGCGCAGCAGGCCGTGGCGGAGATCCGCGCGCGTCTGACGGCGCTCGGCCCTCGCCGGGACGCCGACGGCGCCCGCGTCGAGCGCCTGACGCCCAACTCGCGCTGAGGTAGTCTCGCTCCCCCGCGCCTGAAAGCCCGGCGCGGCGAACGGCGGCAGAACGGTGTCAGAATGGTGGCATAATAAGGTCAGACACCGCACTCAGCCCAAGGAGCGACCCCATGCCTCACTACATCTGTGCAACCTGTGGGACCCAGTTCGCGGCGAGTGACCAGCCCCCGGCGGAATGCCCGATCTGCCTGGACGAGCGCCAATACATCGGGTGGGGCGGCCAGCAGTGGACCACCCTGGAGGCGCTGCGGAGCAAGCATCACAACCGGATCGCGCTGGAGGAGCCGGACCTGTACGGGATCGGCATGGAACCGGCCTTTGCGATCAACCAGCGCGCGCTGTTGGCCCGGCGGCCCGGTGGGAACATCCTGTGGGACTGCATCACCGTGCTGGACGAGATGGCGGTGACGACCGTGCAGGCGCTGGGCGGCATTTCGGCGATCGCGATCTCGCACCCACACTACTACTCCTCGATGGTCGAGTGGAGCCGCGCCTTCGATGCGCCGATCTACCTGCACGCCGCCGACCGCGAATGGGTCATGCGTCCCGACCCCGCCGTGAACTTCTGGGAGGGCGACGCGCACGTGCTGGGCGACGGCGTCACGCTGGTGCGGTGCGGCGGGCACTTTGCGGGCGGCACGGTGCTGCACTGGGCGGCGGGCGCCGAGGGGCGGGGCGTCCTGCTGACGGGCGACATCATCAACGTCGTGTCGGACCGCCGCTACGTGAGCTTCATGTACAGCTTCCCGAACCTGATCCCGCTCCCGGCGCGCAGCGTCCGCGCCATCGTGGGGGCGGTCGAGCCGTACGACTATGACCGGATCTACGGCGCGTGGTGGGGGCGGGTGGTCGCCAGCGGGGCCAAGGACGCCGTGCGTCGCTCGGCGGAACGCTACATCCGCGCCATCGAGGATGCCCCCTCGGCCTAGGAATGGGCGGTCATGCTGCGGGCTGAGTTCCGCTTCTACGCGATCCTGAACGACTTCCTGCCGCTTCACCGGCGGGGGCGCCCGTTCGTGTATACCCTGGAGGGCCGCGCCTCGGTCAAGGACACGATCGAGGCGCTCGGCGTTCCGCACACCGAGGTGGACCTGATCCTCATCAAAGATCGG
>CAZGLU010000568.1:0-2771 GCA_964526095.1 uncultured Anaerolineaceae bacterium
GCGGCGCGGCGCGATGTTGGGCCGCCTGAAGCCGCACGACCTGATCGAAACCGGCTTCGACAAGAACGACAGCGGCGTAGCCGTCGCCTCGACCGAGCTGATCGTCCACCGCGCGATCTACAAGGCGACACCGGCGCTGGCGGTCGTTCACGCCCACCCGCGCCGCTCGATCGCCCTCTCGCTCACGCGGGATGAGATCGTGCCCATCGACAACGAGGGATCGTACCTGCTCAAGAAGGTGCCGGTCATCTCCGTCGAGTTCGCGTCCGGCACGCGCCAAATGGCCGACGCCCTGGCCGAAGCCCTGAAATCGTACAAGATCGTCTTCCTGCGCGGGCACGGCAGCTTCGCCACCGGGCAGACGCTTGACGAGGCGTTCCAGTGGACCGACGCGCTGGAGGAATGCTCCGAGATCATCTTCTACGCGCAGCAGTTGAACGAGAAGATGATCGAGTATCGCAAGATGAGCGACGCGTATACCAAGTGGTAAGCCGTGCCGCTCCGGCGCCCGTTGCTGAGGTTGAGGTGATGCTATGGCCGAAGACACTGCCCTGACCACCGTCACCCTGCGGCTCTCCGCGCAGCTTCGCGACATCGCCGGGGCCAAGGCGGTCGAGCTACCGGTGCCCGCCGATGGGACCGTGCGCGACCTGCTGCGCGCGCTGCGCGTTCAGCAGCCCGCGCTGGCCGACCGCACCCTGAACCCCGACGACACGCTCCGGACGGGCATCCAGCTCATCATGGGCGGGCGGCATATCGACTTCCTGCAAGGATTGGACACGCCGCTCGCCGGTCAGACGGATCTGCTGCTGATCCCGCCGCTCGCCGGTGGGTAGCCGCATCCGACGCAATCCCCACGCCCCTTCTCGGTCACGTTTGAGGAGGGGCGTTTTTGCGTCTTCGCCGCGATTTCGGTTTTTGGCGAACGGGTCTATCATTCAGCCAGTTGAGTCCGAATCAGTTGAGTCCGAAAACGCATCCCTGTGAGGGTCGCATGACCACCCATCCCCACCGCCGCACCACCCCGATCGCCTGGACCCTGTTGGTCTGCATGGTCGCGGCCCTGCTCCACGCCGCGACGCCTGCCCGCGCCCAGGACGACCCACCCGCTGCCCCGCCCAACGGCACGATCGAGAGCCTGGAGTTGATCTACGCGACCGACAACTCGGAATACTATCGCCTCACGTACTGGAGCGACGGCCTGCGCATCCGGGGCTTCATCGGCTGGCCGAAGGCGGACGGACGCTATCCGGCGATCATCTACAATCGCGGCGGCGCCTGGGACACAGGCCGGCTCGTCGGGCGCGAGATCGTGCCCTTCGTGGAGTGCGGCTACGTCGCCGTTGCGTCACAGTATCGCGGTAACGGCGGCAGCGAGGGCACGGAACAGTTCGGCTGGGGCGAGGTCAACGACGTGCTGGCGCTCATCCCCTTGCTGCAAAACCTGCCCAACGTCGATCCGGGCCACATCGGCATGATGGGCGGCTCGCGCGGCGGGATGGTGACGTATATGGCGCTCAAGCACGAAGGCATCAACTGGCAGCGCAACATCAAGGCCGCCGTGACCGTCGGCGGGATCGCGGACCTGTTCGCCTGGGCCAAGGAACACCCCTGGGTGGTCGAAGACATCTATCTACCGCTGATCGGCAAGCGGCCCGCCGAGGCGTGGGACTGGTACGAGATGCGCTCCGCGATCTATTGGCCGACCCTGATCAACGCGCCGCTGCTGATCATGCACGGCGAGGCGGACGATCAGGTGTCGGTTGAACAGTCCCGCCGCCTGTACCGGGCGCTGAAGGCCGCGAATAAGCCTGTCACGCTGCTGACGATCCCCGGCGGTGACCACGCCCTCAGCGGCCAGTCCGGCGGCTACGCCGAGGCGCTGCGCTTCTTCAACCGGCTGATCGGCGCCGATGGCCGCGATCATGCCTATGAGACGCACGTCGATCAGATCGGGCGCGTGCTGGAGTGGTTCGCGCAGCACCCGCAGTAGCGCCCTGCGCCCGTCCACACAAAAGCGGCGGTAACACACCGCCGCTTCTTATTCGTCCAGGCTCGCAAAGCCTCAGACCGTGCTGCGAATTGTGCAGCAGCTCAAGGTACGGGACTTAAACGCGAACGACGTCGTTCGCCTGCGGGCCTTTCTGCCCCTGGGTGACGGTGAACTCGACCCGATCGCCCTCGTTCAGGCTGCGGAAGCCCTCCGCACGAATGGCGCTGTGGTGCACAAAGACATCCGGCCCGCCATCCTGCGCGATGAAACCGTACCCTTTTTCGGCGTTGAACCACTTGACGACGCCTGTCACACGGTCTGCCATGGGAAGACTCCTTCTGCTTGCAAACAAAATGTGGGGTAGGGAGAGGCGTTAGCAGGGAAAACGGGTGAGCGCGAGGTTTGCGCAACGATACCGGGCTGGTGTTCTGTGCAAACTGCCCTTCTCTACACTTCTGATTGTAGCGTAAATCGCGGCGGCGCAACAAAGCCCCCGCGCGGCCCCACCCGCGCAGCCGTATATGGACGCGAGGGAAATTTGGATATAATGAACAAGAAGGGGCGGCTTCATCCGCGCTATAGTTCCTACCCTGGGATGCACGCCGCGACACACTTCACACCGACACTCCCACCTGAATCGTCTTTAGCTACAATCCCGTAGATTCATTTTGCTAAGTCTTTCATTATTCGGTACCTTAAACGCTCATCCTCCAGCGTTCCACCTAACCGATAAGATCGGAAGAGCACACGTCTGAACTCCAGTCACCGCTCATTATCT
>CAZGLU010000569.1:0-2769 GCA_964526095.1 uncultured Anaerolineaceae bacterium
AGATGGAATCTCGTGACTGGAGTTCAGACGTGTGCTCTTCCGATCTGCAGGCTGCGCAGCAGCATCTTACGCGCGCCGCGCGGGTTGCCCCGCGTGATGTGGTAGTAGGCCACGCCGACCTGGAGGATCGCGCGGTACAGGTCGCGCACGGGGCCGGGTTCGTCCATCCACTGTGCCTCGAACAGGTCGTGCTGCGCGTAGAACTCGCCCGCGTTGAACCGCTCGACGGCCTCACGGGCACGCGGCGGCAGCGGCTCCGCGCACTGGGACGCCAGCCGCGCGTGGGTCGCCGTGTCGGGCGCGCGCGCCAACTCACCGGCCACCGCGACGATCCGCGCCGGGACCTCGTCCGGGGTAAGCGCGCGCTCCGCACCAGCGGCCAGGGCCGCGTCGCAGGCGGCGCGGTCCGGCGCGACGACCAGCACCGGCACGCGGCGCGTCGCCTGCTCGGTCTTGACGCGCGTCACCCACGCCGCCCGGTCCGCCCCCGCCCCGTCCACGAGCAGCAGCGCCGGGGCCAGTTCGGCCAGCCGCTCAATCGCTGGCGCGGGGTCGTCCAGGCGGGTCACGGCGTAGCCCGCTTCCGTCAGGGCCGCAGTCGCCGCCGGTATCCAGGGCGCCGGGGCACCAACCAGGGCCACGACGGGGCGCGGTACGGGCATCAGGCGGGGAAGCGCGTGCGGATGAAGTCGAGCACGACCGGGTCGAGGGTGTGCGGCTCGTCGGGCGTCCAGCGTTCTTCGAGGTTCTCCGTGCCGACGAAGCTCCAGAAGGCCGCGATCGAGGCGTCATCCCACGTGCCGTGAACGGGGCCGCTGTAATAGCCGAGGCGGGCGAGGACGCGCTGCAATTCCGCCGCGAGGTCCGCGTCGATGGGCAGCAGCTTGGCGCGGTCGGTCGTCCCGAAATAGAGCACATGCAGCTTCACCAGCCCCGCCAGTCGCGTCACCGGGTCCGGATCGTCGTCCACGCGCAGGTCCAGGTAGCGGTCGTTGTCGCCGCCGTAGCCGCCGCCCGGACGCACCACGAGCAGCGCCGCCGACTGCTTGCCGCGCCGGTCACCGCCCGCCCGATCCCCCGCCAGCAGCGCCGCGATCAGCCGGTCCGCCAGCGCGCCGGACGCGCCCTCATAGGCCGCGGCCATGGCGTCGAGCGTCTCCGGGCCGGTCAGAATGTTGCCCTGGCAGGTATACCCCTCGCCGACGCGGTGCCCGGCCCAGGGCAGGCACTCCGCGCCGGTATGCGCGGCGGCGCGGCCCTGCGCGTCCACCAGCCCGACCTGCCGGTGCTCGCGGCCCTCGTCGGACGCGATCAGGCGGGCGAGCGTGTCTTCCGCGCTCAGGCCGCCCGCCATGAGGTCCGGCCCATCGGGGCCATACGAGACGCGTGCGAGCGCCTGCGTCGCGACGGCCCCCGCCCCGGCGCGCGCCCAACTCACCACGGCGCCCGCCGCCAGGAACTTGCTCGCCACGGCCACGCCCCAGGCGGGTTCGGTCAGGTCACAGGCGACGATCGAAAAGGTGTGCAGCGTCGGCATGGGGCCTCCCGGTGCGCGGTCAGAACGGCGCGGGGCCGTCAAAGAACAGGCTCCACCACAGATCCCAGCTTGCCTGCTCCGGCTTCGGTGTCGGCGGCGCGACGATCAGCGCCTGGGGGGTCGGCGTCGGGGTCGGCTCGGCCATGCCGCCGGGGATGGGGATGATCAGGATCTCGCCCTCGCGGACCAGCTTGCCCTCACGGTGCGCCCAGTCCTCGATGCTCACGTCGTTCGCGGCGTAATTGCGCTCGCGGAGCAATTCCTCGCGCTGAAGCAGCAGCACGTCGATCGTCGCCTGGAGCCTACGGCGCTCGGCCTCCATCTGCTGGCCGCGTGCGATGCGCCCGCTGAAGTTGATCACCAGCAGCAGGCCGATCGACAGGATCAGCGCGAAGACGATCTGCACGCTCGACAGAGGTTGGCGGCCCCGGCGGCGCATGGGACGCCCGGCGGTGTGTGGCGGTGCGGAAGGTGGCTGGTCGATCATCGGTCCCCGGCTGGGTGCGAGGTCAGGTACTCTCCAAACGTACCACAAGGCCGGGTGCGGGGCAACAAAAAACCCAGGCTTTGCCTGGGTCGAGTGCCGAAGGTGGGAGTCGAACCCACACCCCCGTACGGGGACTACGCCCTGAACGTAGCGCGTCTGCCAATTCCGCCACTTCGGCGCTGCGGAACGACCACGATTCTAACAGGTCTGGCGCAGGCGTCAAGAGCGAGTTTTGCGTGAGGCCGCCTAACGGAACGCCCAATCCTGAATGTGGCGGAAGCGGTCGGCTGGCGTGCTCAGGAAGTTGAACTGCACGCCCTCCAGCCGCTCGTCCGCGCCGTACAGGTACAGCGGATAGTACAGCACCAGCGCCGGGGCGCGCTCCGCGAACAACTGCTGAAACTGGTCGTAGTACGCCTTGCGCTCGATGCCGAGTTGGGCGCGGCGCGCCTGTTCCAATGACTCGCTCACGCGGCGGTCGTCCATGCCGCCGTAGTTCTGCCCTGAACCGTACTGCCCCTGGTGCCAGAACACGTAGGGGTCGGGGTCCGCGCCCGGCTCGAAGCTCAACTCGATCAACGCCGCGTCGAAGTCACCGGCCTCCAGGCGCGCCTGGAGCGTCGCCGCATCCACCGGGTCGATCGAGGCGTCAAAGCCGATCTGCTGCCACGCCCCGGCGATGCCCGTCGCCACCCCGATGAAGGACGGGTCGTCAAGGGTCAGGATCGTCAGCGAGAGGTCGATC
>CAZGLU010000570.1:0-2768 GCA_964526095.1 uncultured Anaerolineaceae bacterium
GCGCAGGTCCCACCCGTCGATCAGGATGCGCCCCTCGTTCGGGTCGTACAGGCGCGGGATCAGGTAGGTCAGCGTCGTCTTGCCCGCCCCGCTGGGACCGACCAGTGCGACAAGCTGCCCCGGCTCGATGTGGAACGACACGTGCTCCAGCGCCAACTCGCGCGCCTGGTGGTGCGCAGCCTCGGCGTTCGCCTCCGTCGCCTCGACCGCCTCCCGTGCGGCGTCGACCGGCTTGCCCCGGCCATTCGCCCCGCCGGACAGCGCGGCCTCGATCGCGTCCTGGCTGTAGCGCTTCACCTGGCTGAGCAGGTTCATCTCACCGGCGGTATACGCGAATGACACATCATCAAAGACGACCTCGCCCTTCACGTCCTCCAGCGCGTGCGCGTCCGGCTTCTCGCGGATGTCCGCCGGTAGGTCGAGCACCTCGAACACGCGCTCGAAGCTGACCATCGACGTTGCGAAATCGACGGGCGCGCTCGACAGCGAATGCAGGATGCCGTACAACTGCGTGAGGTACGCGCTGAACGCGACGATGGTCCCGATGGTGAAGATCCCTTGCAGCACGAAGTAGCCGCCGACCCAGTACACGATCGCCGTGCCGACCGCGCCCAGCAGGCTGATCAGCACGTAGAACTGCGTGCTCACCACCGCCCGGCGCACGCCCACATCGCGAACCTCCGCCGCCCGCGCCCGGAAGCGCTCCGTCTCCGTGTCCTTGCGGCCAAACAGCTTGACGAGCAGCACGCCGCCGATGTTGAGCGTCTCGTTCATCATGGCGTTCATGGCGGCGTTGTGCGTCATGCCCTCGCGCACGATGCGCCGCAGCATCAGGCTGGACCGGCGCGACAGCGGCACGAACAGCGGCAGGATCAGGATGCCCAACGCCGTCAGGCGCCACTCCAGCGCGAACATCACGCCCAGGATCGCAAGCGCCTGCACGACGTTCGACAGCATCTCGACCGTCGTCTGCGAGATCGCGCGCTGCGCCTCGACCACGTCGTTATTGAGGCGGCTCATCAGCTCGCCCGTCTTGGTGTTGGTGTAAAACCGGATCGACATGCGTTGCAGGTGCCGGTACAGGTCCACGCGCAGGTCGTAGATCACACCTTCGCCCACGCTGGCGTTCATCTTGCGCTGCATCACGCGGATCACCCCGCCGAACAGCGCGATCGCCAGCAGGCTGACCGCCAGCAGGTTCAGCCGCCCCATGTCCTCGTTGGGCAGGGCGTTGTCGATCAGGTCACGGAAGATCAGCGGGCGCGCCAGGCCGATCAGCGTCGTCAGCGCGATCGATACCAGCAGCCCCACGATCTGCAATCTGTACGGTTTGGCATAGCTCAGCACGCGCTTGAGCAGCGGCCAGGTCAGGTTGACCTTCTCGCCCTCATTGCTGGCGATCGCGCTGCGCCAGCTCCCTCGACCACCTATCATCAGTTGATATGAACCCCTTGCTTCGTTTGCTCCTATCGCGATTGTAGTGGTTTCGGCCCTCAGACGGTCAATTTCTAATATAACTATGAGGAAAAATCATCGTTATTTTGAGCAAAACGCCTCGCCATAGTGCCGTAAGTTGTGCGCTTTGCATCAGTAAGCTGGATATTCCTCACATAAGGTTTGCCCGCACTTACCAGATATGCTAAGATGATCGCATCCTGCGACCGTTGACGGGCAAATCGAACACACTTCATTGTTCTTCGTCCTTGCACACTGAGGCCGCGCATGCAACTAAAGCTGTTAAGAAACCCTCGCATCGACCGGATCCTTGATTCTTTTTTGCCACTTTTTGCCGCGCTGGCTGCTTTGGCAGTTGGCGCGGTTGTTTTGCTACTGCTCGAAGTCAACCCGATCACCGCCTACAAGGCGCTCTATGAGGGCGCCTTCGGGACCAAAAACGCCCTGGCCGAAACGCTGGTGAAGGCCACCCCGCTCCTGCTCGTCGGGATCGGGATCTGCATCAGCTTCCGGGCGGGCGTGATCAACATCGGCGGCGAGGGGCAGATGATCGTCGGCGCGCTGGTCGGCACGGCCCTGGCGCTCGAAGTACCGGACGCTGACCCGATCGTGATCATCCCGGCAGGGCTGTTGATGGGCTTCATCGGCGGGGCGTTGTGGGGCGCGATCGCCGGGTTTCTCAAGGCGTATTTCAACGTCAATGAGATCCTCAGCACGGTCATGCTGAACCAGATCGCCATCTACACGATGAACTACCTGCTCAATAATACGCTGATCGACCCGTCGCAGGCGCAGCTTGCGTCACGCATCCCGCAGACAGCCCGCCTCTCCCGCGCGACCGACCTGCCCCGCCTGTGGATGCCGACCCGCCTGCACCTCGGCGTGGTGATCGCGGTGGTGCTGGCCGTGCTGGTCTACATCTTCCTGTGGCGCACGACGCTCGGCTACCGCATCCGCGCGGTGGGCAAGAACGTCCGCGCCGCGCGCTACGCCGGCATCAACGTCAAACGCTACATCGTGCTGTCGCTGTTGCTCAGCGGCGGGTTCGCCGGGCTGGCAGGCATCACCCAGGTGTACGGCGTCAGCCACCGCATGATCACGGACGGCTCCGCCGCCGGGTTCACGGGCAGCGCCGGTTTTAACGGCATCGTCGCGGCCCTGTTCGGCAAGCTGCACCCGATCGGCACGATACCGGCCTCCGTGCTGTTCGGCGCGCTGCTGGTGGGGGCGAACCAGCTTCAGCGCGCGACCCAGGTGCCCACCGCGTTTATCACGACCCTGAACGGGATCGTGCTGATCTTTGTCGTGAGCAG
>CAZGLU010000571.1:0-2761 GCA_964526095.1 uncultured Anaerolineaceae bacterium
GTGCAGGGTCGGCAGCAGGTCGGTGTGATGCTGCTCGTCGTAGGACGAAAGCGGCGCGAGCCAGTGGTCACAGAAGCTCGCCAGCACGCTCGGATCGCTGACGTTGAGCAGTAGCTCGTACAGGCTCAGGTCCCCGAAGAAGGCCACCTGCGACTCGTCCCACAACTGCTCGGAGAGCGTCAGCGCGCGCTCGGCTTCCTTGAACGATTCACGCAGGGCGGTCAGCCCGTAGACCGGGCGGCCCACGCCGACCGTTATCTCGCCATCCGGCGCGGCCTTGGTCAGGATGTCGTGCAGCAGGCTCACCATCTGCTTGAGGCGCTGGGTCTGCTGCGGCTCATCCAGCGGGAAGAGCAGCACGGCGCGGTCCACGTACTGCCCGACCGGGGCCTGGATGCGGCGCTGGTGCATCTCGGCCTGGATCAGCTTGACCATGCGCTCCGGCGAGAAGGCGCCCGCCGCGCGCTCCGCCGAGGGGAGCCAGTGGAACACGACCACGGCATACCACACCCCGGCCTGGAAACAGTCCTTTTCGGCGCGCAGCGCGAGCAGCGCATCGTCGGCGGCGGGGCTGTTGAGCCACTCCCCGATCCAGTCGCTCTGCACGGCGGGCATCTCCACCGTGCGCTCGGCCATCTGCTGGCGGCTCAACTCGCGGGCGAAGGTCGAGGCGCTGTATTCGAGCGCCATCAGGTCAAAGTCGTCCGGGCTTTCCCCGGCGCTCAGCACCGAGATATAGCCCAGCAGGCGGCTTTCGGAGATCAGGGGCGCAGTCAGCCCGGCGGGGCTGCGGATGATCTGCCAATCGTCTTCAAAAAAGGCGCGGTCGTCCAGGTCGAAGCGGCGCACGAACTCAGCACCGCCCGCCAGCGCCAGGTGTGAATCCCAGTCGTGCCCGTGCGAGGCGGGCAGGCCCCGGCTGACGACCGTGCCCCGGCGGTCGTGGATGACAACCGGGCGGTCCAACATGCGGGCCAGGGCGTTGAGCATCGTCGTCAGCCCGCGATAGCTGGCCGCGTGGCGCTGCAACGTCTGCTGCAATTCAAAGGCGCGCTGCGTCAACTGCGCCTGACGGTTGTTAAAATAACGCTGGACAGCGCGCTCAACCTGGGGCAGAATCGCACGCTCCGGCAGGGCAACGACCGGGAAGTTGCAGGCCTTTGCGACCTGATGCGCGCGGGGGGTCAACGTGCCGCGCACGCCGAGGGCGCTGGCATTGGTTGCAGTCAGCTCTTCGATGACGGTTTCCAGCGTGAGCGGCTTCTGGTAATTGGCCAGTGTCGCGGTGGAAACGAGGACCAACTCGCCGCCCTCCAGGTCCGCGAAGATAGGCGGGCGGGTGCGCAGGTGGCAGACCCAGGTGACGGGCGTCGCGGGGTCTCCGGTGACCAACCGGCTGCCGATCGGCAGGGCCAGTTTGAGGAGTGACTTGAGCGATGTGGAAGACGATACGGCGTTCATGTTACTTCTCCCCCGGATATGCGCGAACGTCGGCTGGGGGATTTTTGTGCATAGTGACAAAAAATCTTGAGCCGACGCTTAAAATTGTAGAAGCTCCCTGCGCAGGCGTCTTTAGGCATGTTTTATGAGATTCACACGAAGACTCTTGTGCACGTTGCACAAAGATAGGCCCGTTAGTTGGGCGGGTTAAAAATCACTTTACCAATTAGTCTAATTCATACCGTGAGGTGATCGTTGCATAAGCGGCGTGGCGCACGGCACCTTGCCCCGCTATAATGCGCGGCGGCACGCCCTGGGAGGCGAGGCGAACTGCACGGTTTCAACAGTTCGCACAATCGCAGTGAGGCAGACAGCCGGGGGAGTTCCCGCGCCCCGGCACCAGTACGCGGAGTGGCTCATGCCTGACGAGTATCGCGCTCAGCCCGACGATCCCCGCCCTGAGGAGGAGCGCACCCCTGCTCCACCTGACGCGGCGGACCCCTCGCTCGCGCCCCAACCGGATGGGGATGCCGAAACGCCGACCATGCCGGATGAGCCATCCCTGCCCCGCGACGAGCAGCCGACCATCGACTATGTCCCTCCCGCGGGCGTGGGCGAGCCTGCTCCCGTACCGGATGACGCCGCGCCCGGCCTGGAGCCTCCCGCCAACGACGCGGACGAGGACGGTGAGGCGACGCGGCCCAAGGTCCCGCCCGGTTTGCGCGAGGCGATCCTGGCCCAGCAGGCGGAGGAAGCCGAGGCTGTTGAGGCGGGCACGGCAACAGAGCCGCCCCCGGAGGAGGAACCGGCCCCGTTCCCGGAACCGGCTCCCCCGGTCAGCACGTTCGCCTTCCCCGAACCACCCATCGACACGACCGCCGACACGGCGCCGGTCGTCCCGATCCCACGCCGCCGCGTCCCGGCCCTAATGGTCGCGGTGGTGATGTTGATATCCGTGTGCCTGTGCCTCGCACTGATCGGCGCAGCCGGGTTCGCCGGGTACCGCGACGGGCTGGCGACCAACGACTTCAAGCTCACGCAGTCGGTGGCGACGGAGATCGCGGCGCAGTACGAGGCCGGGCGGCTCGACCTGGAGGCCGGTCGCTACGAGCTGGCGATGGAGCGCCTGGCGTGGATCATTGAGACGGTACAGCCGCCGCCCGAATACCTGCGCGACAGCCGCGCGCTGTACGCCCAGGCGGCGACGTTGAATGCGGTCACGCCGACGCCGGACGTCACCGCGACGCCTCAGCCCACGCCTACACCGGACACCGCCGAGATCGGAAGAGCGTCGTGTAGGGAAAGAGTGTAGGATAGGGTG
>CAZGLU010000572.1:0-2758 GCA_964526095.1 uncultured Anaerolineaceae bacterium
ACAACATGCCGAAGATGAGCACCACCGACAGACAGCCCGCCTGCCCGGCGACGCTTGCCAGGGCCAGGTTGCGCACGTAATCGGCTTGCTGCGGTCTGCGGTCCATCGTTTTCAAGGTCCTGCGCACGGTCCAGTACAGCGCCAGCGGGACGCTCAGCAACGGCAGCGCCACGCTAAAGGCCGGGTGAAGCCCGGTCACTTGAAAGTCGAGCAGCATGCCGACGCCGCTCGCCAGCAGCACGATGACGATGGCCGCGCATCCGGTTTCGCCTGCGACCACTTGCAGGGCAGCCTGCCGCGCGCTGGCGGGCGTACGCCTGAGCTGCATCTTCCATTATCCTGGTGCGCGTCGAACGGGGAATGTCAGGCACAGAGATGGCGCGATGGTGTCCCCGTGACAACTGGCATGGTCATTCTGTGCTTAATTGCACAAGCGTATCAAAGGCGCCCTAAATTGTCAAAAATTCATGAACAAAATGCACCTATTCGTGCAAGTCATACCGGCGCTGGTACAACGGCGGTCAGCGACGCTCCAGCAAAACAGTACAACTATACGCGTTTCTCGCTCATCTAACCAGTATCAGATCGCGCCGGGCGCACCCCCCGCGCCTCAGACGCGAACGAAACAACCAGGAAGCGAACCATTATGCCACGTTTTGACACACCGTTGAACACGAACGACCAGAGCATCGACCGCGTGCTGAACGCCGGGCTGCCGGTGCTGCTCGTCGTGTGGTCGGGGCGGCTCGATCCCTCGCTGGACGAGGCGCTGCGCCAGGTGGCACGCACCGACGCCGGGCGCCTGTTGGTCGCGCGGGCCAACGCTGACGAGAACCCGCAAATCGCCGCGCGGACCGGCGGCCCGCTCCCCGCGCTGATCAGCTATCGCGACGGGCAGGAGGTCGCACGTGGGGCGGCGATCACCGCGCAGACGTTCCGCGCGCACGCCGATCATCTGCTGGGGCGCGGCCCGCGTCCCGCCGACGAGAGCGCCCCGCCCCGCACGGCGGGCGCCGGAGCTTCCGCGCCATCGCGCCCGGTGACGGTGACCGATGCCTCGTTTCAGGCGGAGGTACTGAACAGCGACCTGCCGGTGGTGGTCGACCTGTGGGCGCCGTGGTGCGCCCCGTGCCGGATCATCGCGCCGGTGCTGGACAAGCTGGCCGGGGAGTACGCCGGGCGGCTGAAGATCGCGAAGGTGAACGTGGACGAGAACCCGCGCACGTCGGGCATGTTGCAGGTGCAGGGCATCCCCACGCTGCTGTTGTTCCGCGACGGGCAGCTTGTGGACCGCATCGTGGGGGCCGCGCCGGAGCCAATGCTGCGCCAGAAGATCGGCGCGGCGCTGGGCGTGCAGTAGCGCAGAGGTTGTGACGCGAACAAATAGCCCGGCGACCGGGCACAACAACAAGGGGCACGACAAAGGGGCACAATAAAGGGCAGACCGGGGCGCGGCCTGCCCTTCCTCACTCACAGCGACCATCGATGAACCGGGTGGTATAGCCGGAATGGCGCCCCCTCCGGTCATTCCGTCAGGCGCAGGTCCGGCACGCGCGTGGTGGGGAATGAGAACTGCACCTGATGGAACAGCCACCGCTCGCCACGCCGCACCAGCACCGCCGTGAAGCGGAACGGCCAGATGTACGTGTCGCCGCGCGCCGTCTCGAACAGCACGTTCGTCACGCCGCGCGCGATCTCCAGCACCTTGTCCTCCTGCGTCAGCACGTCACTGTTCAGGTGATCACCCACGCCGTTGAGAAACGACTGGTAGAACGTCTCGCGCGGGATGGTGCTCGACACCGTGCCCTGGGTCGCCAGCCACGCGACATCGCCCTGCACCGTGATCATCGCGCCGGGCACGTCCAGCGCCACGTCGCCCCAGTGCCGCCAATCGGACTCGATCAACTGCTGCACTTCCTCGCGCCCGTAACACCACTCGTCGGCGCCCGTGCCGATGACGAGCAGCTCGTCGTCCGGCACGAACAGGTCGGCCATGAACGCCTCGACCGCGTCCGGGTCGCGCCGGGTATAGCCCGCCTGGAACCGCTCAAGGGCCGCACGTACGGCGGCAACCGGCTCAGTCTGCGCTTGTGTGGCTGGTTGACCCTGTAACATGACACTCCCTTAGCAACCCAGTGACAATATGCGATATCGGTGACTGCTCAAACTATACACATTACCTCGTACAACGCAAAATCGAGACGTCTTCACACGCACGGACACGCACGGCCCATGACGACGCGCAACATGCCCCGGATACGTTCGGCGTGATGGCGCGGATCGCTTGCCGAACGCTTACACGTACTTATTGTACACCGCTTAGACTCTCAGCCGTCTCTGAGGAGATCCTAGTCAGGCCGCGGGCAGGCGCCCACCGCGCGATCGCAAGCGGGGCGTCCCGCGTGGAACGCCCCGCTCCAGGTTCATCCGTCATCAGCGGGCGAAGGCTAAAGCAGCAGGTACAGCGCCCGCGCGGCGTCGGTCGCCCAGTTCACGAGCGGCGTGACGCCGATCGTGCCGAACAGCAGCACGCCCGCCGACGCCACACCCAACGCCCACGCGTACGGCGCGCCGACCGGGATCGGCACGTCATCGTCCGCGCTGCGGTCCATGTACATCACCTTCACGATGATCAGGTAGTAGTACAGGCTGACGATCACGTTGAGCACACCGACGAGCGCCAGCCACACCAGGTCAGCGTCCACCGCCGCGCGGAACAGCAGGAACTTGCCGATGAAGCCCGCCGCCGGGGGGATGC
>CAZGLU010000573.1:0-2753 GCA_964526095.1 uncultured Anaerolineaceae bacterium
TGCGGGCCACGCGCTTCCTGATGAACCCCCGCTATGCGCTCCGGCCCAAGGACTGCGCGTGGATCGTGGACGGCAGCACGTACGCCCAGCTTTTGAGCCTGGACGAAGTGGCGACGGTGGACAAGTTCGGGCCGCACGCGACGGTGCTCACGGGCGAGATCGCGAAGCTGGACGGCGTGCCGATCCTCGTCAGCGCGGAGATGCCGCTGACGCAGGCCGACGGCAAGGCGGACACGCTCGGCAACACCAAGGGCCAGGCCGTGTGCGTCTACCGGCCCGGCTGGATCGTCGGCTACCGGCGGCGGGTGGCCGCGACGATGGACTACCTGCCGTACTACGACGCATACCAGATGGTCGCGACGGTGCGGCTCGCCTTCGCCCGGCTGGACACGGACGTGTCGAGCGTGCTGTACAACATCAGCGTGTAGGGGCGCCGCGCGGCTCAGCCCAGGGCGCGATCGATGAAGCGCACGGTGAGGCGCAGCGTCGCGAGCCGCAGTCGGTCACCATCGGCGAGGGGGTGCTCGCAGTAGGGTTCCAGGCGCTGCCCGTTCAGGTAGGTCCCGTTGCTGCTCTTGAGGTCGATGACGACCGCATGGCGGCCGTGCCGCCGGAACATCAGGTGCTCGCGTGACAGGGCCGGGTGACGTGCCAGGCAAGCGCGCACCGCTGCTGAGACGGTGGCGGGCAGGTGGTGCGTCGCCCGGCCAAAGATCACGGACTCCTCCAGCGTGAGGACGAGCGCCTGCCCGGACGGGTCGAGCAGGAGTTGGAGGGCAGCACCGGGCGGGAAGGCCATCCGGCTGAGTCGTTCGTCCGCTTCAAGCGCGGGGAGGAAGGAGGGCGCGTCGATGGGCGGCGGGGCGGGCTGCGTCGCGGCATGAGGGCGGCCCGTCAGCCCCTCCGGTGGCACGCCCGGCTCCTGAAACAGGGTGGGCGGGTGAGGCGGCGTCATGGCTCGTTTGCTCCTGCTGCCGGGGGGCAGGCATGATGGAGGCATAATTGTCCTAACATAAAGTATAGCACCGGAATTAACGAATGGAACAGGGTCGCGGGCGAATGTATGAGATTCAGGTTTGTGAAAAGCGTGTGCGGAAGGATCGGGCGGCGCGGGTTTAGCGCCCGTCGTCGGACTCAGGGGGCAGGATGGAGAACGAGATCAGCAGGTGCAGCGTGCCGAGGATCAGCTTGTCGCCGTGGGCGAGGGGGTGATCTTCGTGCGGCAGGAGCAGGGAGCCGTTGAGGTGCGTGCCGTTGGTGCTGCCCAGGTCGCAGACCAGCAGGCGGTCGTCCTCCCGGCGCAGCATCGCGTGGCGGCGGGAGACGCCGTGCTTGATGGCGTTGAACTCGCTCAGGTCGAGCACCTCGTCCGTGCTGCCGCCATCCTCGCGGCCCAGCACGAGCGGCCCGGTCAGGTCGATGGGCAGGCACACGCCGGACGGCAGGAGCTGGATGATCAGGCGGGCGTTTTCCCCGAAGTGATACGAGTTCTGGCCGTTGCTGGTGGGGATGCTCAGCGGGCGGCGCACGACCGGCACCGTGACCGGCGTGATCGTCGGGAACAGCTCAGCGCCGCAGTGCGGGCAGCGCATCGAGGTCGATGGGACCGTACGCGCGCACCGGTTGCAGTGGATGGCTTGCTCCTTCAGCGGATCGGTTGATGCTGACACGGTTTGATCCTGCTCGCGTTCGGCCGCCTCTTCACTCTATCATAGCGAATTTTGCTTTTTACGGTGTGCTGTTTTCTGAATTCCTTGTGAATTATTCGATCGATCTGGGCGCGGCAGGGTGCCGCGCAGGAGGGTGCATGAACGCTTATGCTTCGCTGGACGACCTGCATGAGAGCCTGGGGACCCACGGGCAACCTGGATTCGGACTTGTCGCTGCGCCTGCTCGACGTGCTGCGAGCCGCATCCCGCCTGATCGAGCGGCACGCCGGGCGGCGCTTCTACCCTCAGCGCGCGACGCGCATCTACCCCTACACGCATCCGACGCTGCTGCCCTTGCGCGACGACCTGCTGGCACTGCATGGCCTGACCAACGGCGACGGGTCCGCGATCCCGCTCGACGCCGTGCGCCTGGTCCCGGACGACTCGGCGGTGCACGCCGCCCTCAGCCTGGACCGGCGGCGCTGCACCTTCACCTACCGGGATGATCCCGCAGGCGCGCTGACGGTCGAAGGGACGTGGGGCTGTCACCCGGAGTGGCCCGACGCCTGGGCGCCGTCTGGCGATGCGGTGCAGGGCGGCCTCGACGCGGTGGCGGCGGTGATCGCCGTGGCGGACGCGGACGGGGCGGCGGTCGATGGACGGGCGCCGCGTTTCAGCGCGGGCCAACTGCTGCGCGTGGGGGAGGAGTACCTGCACGTGCTGGCGGTCGATCCGGTGCAGGACCGCCTGACCGTGCTGCGCGGCGCGAACGGCACGCGGGCGGCGGACCACAGCGCGGGCGCCGCGTTGGACGTCTACCGGCCCCCGGCGGACGTGCGGCAGGCGTGCCTGCGCGTGGCGCTCTGGCTGCTCAAGCAGCGTGATGCGGGCTTCGCGCAGTCCGCCGGGTCGCTGCGCGGCACGATCGTTGTGCCGCCCGCGCTGCCGGAGGACGTGGCGCAGATCCTGGGGCCGCTGGTCCGTGTGCGCGTGGCGTAGGGAGCGGGGGATGGCGGCGGGGTGCAAGGGAGGCGCTACGTGGGCGCGGTAGCGGATGCGTTGGAGCGGTTGGCGGCGGTGGCCGTGCCGGGCGTGACGTCGTTC
>CAZGLU010000574.1:0-2748 GCA_964526095.1 uncultured Anaerolineaceae bacterium
GAGCGTCCCGGCGACCCGTCCGAAGGCCACACGCCCGGCGGCGGCAGCCAGCGCCGTGTTGAGCAGGGCGTAGCACGCCGAGGCAAAGCGGCCCAGCACGTACAGCTTGAACGGCGCAACGGCGCGGTCTTCGAGCGCGGCATGGTACGGCTCCGCCTGGGCACCTGCGGCGGCGAACAGCCCCAGGTTCGCGTAGATCACGAGCGGCGGGTTCTCGTAAAACACGAGATCCATACCCGGCTCGCGCAGCAGGCGGAACGGCAGCGCAACATAAAAGAACTCGTCGGGATGGTAGATGGTGGATGGG
Source organism: uncultured Anaerolineaceae bacterium (assembly GCA_964526095.1). GTDB lineage: Bacteria > Chloroflexota > Anaerolineae > Aggregatilineales > Aggregatilineaceae > Aggregatilinea. The sequence goes on from CAZGLU010000574.1 coordinate 308, forward strand.
TTGAGGCCCGCCTCCGGTGGCGGGTGGGGCGCTGCCGTGTCACGGGGGTTGCCGTACGTGGCGCCGAGCGCATACAGCGCAAACAGGGGGGTCAACGCCAGCGCCCAGAGCCAGACATGCCGGTTCGTCATGCTCGCCGTCCCACTTGGTGCAAACTACAAACTATATCGGCGCCCATTGTAGCTGACCGGGTTCCAACCGCACACAACCGGCGAAGTGCGCTATACTCCCGGCAATACCCTGACCTGGGGCGCCTGACAGCCGTACAAAGGCCGCGATGCAGCTATCAACCGTCATCTGCAACTACAACACGCGCGACAAACTGGCCCGCCTCCTGGAGTCGCTCCCCGCCGCGACCCGCGAGCGGACGCATGAGATCATCGTCGTGGACAACGCCTCGCCGGACGGCAGCGCGGCGATGGTCCGCGAGCGGTTCCCCGCCGTCACGCTGATCGCCTCGCCGGAGAACCGTTGGTTCAGCGGCGGCAACAACCTGGGGCTGCGGGCCGCACACGGCGACTACGCGCTGATCCTGAACCCGGACACGGTCATCCCGCCCGGCGCGCTGGACACGCTGCTTGCCTATCTGGACGCCCGCCCGCAGGTCGGCGCCGTCACGTGCCGCATGGTGTTCGCGGATGGCCGCGTGCAGTTGAACGGCTCGCGCCTCGCCGGATATACCGACTTCCTATTGAGTTACACCGTGTTGGGGTTTATGGTGCCTGTATGGCGTGCGCGACGGCACCGCCGCATGTGGTACGCGGAATGGGATCGCGGCAGCACCCGCCCGATCGAGGTCGCGCCCGGCTCGTTCATCCTGGCGCGGCGGGCGCTGCTGGCCCAGATCGACTATTTCGACGAACGTCTGAAGCTGTTCTTCACCGACGACGACCTGTGCCGCCGCCTGCTCGCCACCGGGACCGAGATCCACTACGTCGCGGACGTAACCATCCTCCACGACGAACATGCCAGCCTCGACCAGGTCCCGCGCCTGACCCAACGGGTCTATTTCGAGGATCTACTCGCTTACACGCGCAAATATCATGGTGGGCCAGCGGCGTGGCTGCTGGCGGCCCTGCTGTGGCCCACCCGCATCGGGATGCGGCTCAAGTCGCGTGCCCGGCAAAGCTAGGACGGGACATGGCCTCACCACGACACCTGCTTTTCATCACCGCGTACAGCGGTATGGGCGGCGGCGAGCGCATCCAGCTTGAGCTGATGGGCGCGCTCGACCGGACGCGCTACGTGCCGCACCTCGTCTTGCCACGCGAGGGGCTGTTCGCCCAGATGGCGCGCGAGGCGGGGGTCGTGGTCCACCTGCTGCCCTTTCGCGGCGTGACGACCGTCTTCTGGCCGCCGCTGTGGGGGCGCTTCCCGGTCGTGAGCCGGCTGGCCGCCCTGCTCCGGGATGCGCGCATCGACGCCGTGATCAGCGATTACCACGCGCTGCCCTTCGCGGCAGCGGCGGCGCGCAGGGTCGGCGCCCCCGTGCTGTGGTTGTTACAGGGCTGGTGGTTCCCGGTCTTCCCCTGGCAGCGCAGTTTCTTCCACCGCACCGTGACGCACGCCTTTGCCCTGTCGAGTGCCGTGCGGGATGGCTGGCTGCGCCGCGCGCGCATGTCCGCGCCGGGCAAGATCTCGGTGCTGCACCCCGGCGTGGACCCGGATCACTTCCACCCCGATGTGGATCCCGCCCCGATCCGCGCGCAGCTTGGCATCGGCCCGGACGCGCCCCTCGTCGCGCTGCTCGCGCGCTTTCAGTACGTCAAGGGCCACGACACGTTTCAGGACATGGCGCGCCTCGTGCTAGACGAGATCCCGGCGGCGCGCTTCGTCGTCGCGGGCGACAACGTCTTCGACGTGCGCCGGGACGGCGCCTATAAGCGCCGGATCCGCGCGCGCTGGGAGGGCGACCCGGCCTTACGCGCGGCGATCACGTACCTGGGCCACGCCGACGACCCACGCCCGGTGATCGCGGCGGCGGATGTCGTCGTCTGCCCGTCGCGCTTCGAGTCGCTCGGCATGGTGCACCTCGAAACGATGGCGATGGCGCGCCCGATCGTCAGCACGGATCGCGGCGGCCCGGCGGAGACGGTCCTCGACGGCGTGACCGGCGTCCTCGTCCCGCCCGGCGACCCGGCGGCGCTGGCCGGGCCGGTCGTGGAACTGCTGCGCGACCCTGAGCGCCGCGCGCGGATGGGCGCGGCGGGCCGGGCGCACGTCCTGGCGAACTTCACGGCGGAACGCTACGCCGCGCAGGTTGCCGATCTGGTGGATGGCGTGATGCAGGATCGAGGGGGGTGATACGGCAATGGACCTGCTGCTGATCTCGCGCTGCCCGCCGTTCCCGCTGCACCTGGGCGACCGGCTGATCCCGTACCACCTCGCCCGTGAGCTAGATCGGAAGAGCACACGTCTGAACTCCAGTCACGAGATTCCAT
>CAZGLU010000575.1:0-2736 GCA_964526095.1 uncultured Anaerolineaceae bacterium
TACCGCGAGGCGACGAAACCAGCGCGTGCAGCGTTTTCGCCACGCGTTCGGTTTCGCCCATTACCATGACATTACCATCAACTGATCCGGCGCGGCCTGCGGTAGAACCGAGGGCCGCCCCGCCAGGGGCGAGTGTGGCACACGCCCTCGGCGGGCGCCATCCTCTGTTTCCCAACCCCCTATTCCCCGTGATAGTGCAGAATAATTATGATGTTCATCACCTTATTTATTGCTGGACATTACTGCCGCGTGCGCTACACTTGTGCAAGACTCTAGGCGTGCTGGCCCACACCCATCGACGACATCCGCCGCTCGACCAAACGCTGCCGCGCGTTGCGCAGCGGCCAGAAAGGTAGCCAACCAAGTAACCATGACCGAGGTAAAGACTTCCCCGCTGGACATCGCAGCTATCCGCGCGGACTTCCCGATCCTGGATCAGGAGGTGCACCCCGGCAAGCGTCTCGTGTTCCTCGATTCGGCGGCGAGCAGCCAGAAGCCGCGCCAGGTGATCGAGGCGATGAGCGCATATTACGAAACCAGCCACGCCAACGTACACCGGGGCATCCACGTCCTGAGCGAGCGCGCCACGAACGCGTACGAGGGCGCGCGGGTGAAGGTCAAGGAGTTCATCAACGCCGCCTCGTCGCGCGAGATCATCTTCACGCGCAACGCCACCGAGGGCATCAACCTCGTCGCGGCGTCATGGGGGCGCACGAACCTCGGCCCCGGCGATGTGGTGGTGCTGACCGAGATGGAGCACCACGCCAACCTGGTGCCCTGGCAGATGCTGGCCGCCGAACGCGGCTTCACGCTGCGCTACGTGCCCGTGACGGATACGGGCGAGCTGGACCTCGACGTGTACGCGGCGCTGCTGCGCGACGAGCCGGTGAAGCTGGTCGGCATGGTGCACGTCAGCAACGTACTGGGTACGGTCAACCCGGTCCGCGAGCTGATCGCGCAGGCGCACGCGGCGGGCGCGCTGTTCCTGCTCGACGCGGCGCAGAGCGTGCCGCATCTGGCCGTGGACGTGCAGGCGCTCGACGTGGACTTCCTCGCGTTCTCGGCGCACAAGATGGCCGGGCCGACGGGGATCGGCGTGCTCTACGGCAAGCGCGAGCTGTTGGAGGCCATGCCCCCCTACATGGGCGGCGGCGACATGATCAAGCGCGTCACGCTGGAGGGCAGCACGTACAACGACCTGCCCTACAAGTTCGAGGCAGGCACGCCCGCGATCGCGGAGGCCGCCGGGCTGGCGGCGGCGATCGACTACCTGCGTGGCATCGGCATGGACAACATCCTGGCCCACGAGCGGATCGTGGCCGATTACGCGCTCGACCGGCTGGCAGAGGTCCCCGGCCTGACGCTGTACGGCCCTGGCCCGGACAAGCGCAACGGCGTGGCGACGTTCACGCTCAAGGACCTGCACGCGCACGACCTCGCGCAACTGCTCGACGCGGAGGGCGTCGCGATCCGCGCGGGGCATCACTGCGCCATGCCGCTGCACAAGCGGTTCGGCATTGCGGCCTCGGCGCGGGCGAGCTTCTACCTGTACAACACCACCGAGGATGTAGACGCGCTGCTCGACGCCTTGGAGGTGGCGCGGCGGCGCCTGGGCACCGTGTGAGCGATCCACGTGCGGCGCGGATCGCGGAGCGCCCCTGAGGGGCAGGACAGACGTATGGATATTTACCTGGAAAACATCGTTGATCACGGGCAGAACCCGCGCAACTTCGGGGAGCCGCTCGTCCCGGCGGACATCGACTACGAGGACGACAACCCGTTCTGTGGGGACCGCCTCCACCTCACGGCGCAGCTTGACGAGAATGGCCGCGTCAAGGCGGTGTCGTGGGAGGGCGAGGGCTGTACCATCAGCCAGGCGGCGGCGTCGATGCTGGGCGAGGAAATGATCGGCAAGACGCTTGAGGAGCTGCGCCACTTCGACCGTCAGGCGCTGCTGGACATGCTCGGCATCGAACTCAGCCCGACGCGGCTGAAGTGCGCGCTGCTCTCGTTGAAGGTGCTTAAGGCTGGCGCATACGGGCTGCATCACTGGACTGGCGAAGACGAGGAATGAGCGCGCCGTACACGCTCGACGCGTCACTGACGCAGGTCACCACCGACTTGCGCCAGATCCTCCGGCACGCCCAGGAGGAGGCGGCGCACCGCCACGGCGTCTACGTCGACGTCGAACACCTGATGCTCGGCCTGTTCACGCACGACAGCGGCCCGGCCCATGATCTGCTGGTGCAGCAGGGCGCGGATCTGGACGCTTTGTACGACCAGGTTGCCGGTGCCATCGGCGTGAAACGGCCCGAACCGGCGCCGCTCAAGGACTTCACCCGCGCCGCCCGTGACGTGATGGACCGCGCGGCGCGCCAGGCGTCGGCGCTCGGCCAACCCGCACTCAGCGGCGGGCACCTGCTGCTGGCGCTGCTGGAGGCGCCGGAGGACGCGGTCCACGCGGCGCTCGACCCGCTGAACCTGTCGCCCGACGCCGTGCGCGACTACCTGCGCGCGCATCCCGGCACCCCGGCAGCCGCGCCGGTGCGGCGTCCGGCCTCGCCCGAAGCGACGGAGCGCCCGGAGATCGTGCTGGTCCCCACGCGCCGCAAGCCCAGGCAGCAGGCCACGCCGGGCGGTCGCCGGGGCAACTGGCCGCTGATCCTCGGCGCGCTGGCGCTGTTCATCGCCTACCTGATCTACACCCTGCCGGGCAGCTCGATCGCCACGTTCGCC
>CAZGLU010000576.1:0-2731 GCA_964526095.1 uncultured Anaerolineaceae bacterium
CCCCCCCCCTATCCTACACTCTTTCCCTACACGACGCTCTTCCGATCTGGGGCCGCGCGGCGGCGGGCGAGAGCTGGCGAAGATCGTCCAGCACGTCCGGGACGTGGACATCGCCTACCTCAAGAGCCTCGGCGGGACGCTGGATCTGGGCGACGAGGACGACCCCGAGCAGGCGTTCGCGCAGATCCGGCAGGCCATCCTGACCACACTGGACGCCGCCGTGCGCGGCGAGATCCCGGCACACGGCCCGCGCGGCGGGGCGCGCTGGACGCCGCGCTATTTCGTCCGCCGCCTGGCGTGGCACGAGCTGGATCACGCCTGGGAGATCGAGGACCGGATCGAGTGAGCGATTGAACGGAACGGCCCGGCCCTCGGTGAGACCTCACCCCCCGGCCCCCTCTCCAACTTGATTGGAGAGGGGGAGAAAAGCGGGCCTCAGCATGTCGTGTAGGGGCGGGTTTGCAAACCCGCCCGATTTTTCCACATATCCCACACATCCGAATTAAAAGTCAAAGGGCATCAACCCCGCCCCTTCCGAGGTATCTGGAACAACCGGCGCAGCGCCGCGCGGTGAGACCGCCCGCGCGGGCGGTCGTCGCGTGCCAGCCCGTTGGTTTATGATCACAGCAGGGCACCACAGGGCCAGGAGACATATCGCGTGGCGCATGGATCGGCGCGGGCTGCACCCCAAGAGGATGCGCCGGACAATAAGCCGGACGATAAGGGGAACCGCCAGTTCGCCATCGGCCTGGCGCGTGCGTTCGCCGGCGCGCTCATCTTCGCGCTGCCGATGATGATGACCATGGAGATGTGGTTCCTCGGATTTTACGCCGACCGGCTGCGCTTCGCACTGCTGCTCGGCGCCAACTTTCCCCTGTTGGTCGGCCTGTCCCATTACTTCGGCTTTGAGGAAACCTTCGAGTGGCGGGAGGACGTGCTGGATGCCTGCGTAGCCTACGGCGTAGGGTTCATCATGTCGGGCGTGGTGCTGCTGGTCTTCGGCGTGATCGACCCGTGGATGAGCGCCGGGGAGGTCGTCGGCACGATCGCGCTCCAGTCCGTGCCCGCCAGCCTCGGGGCGCTGCTGGCACAAAGCCAGCTTGGTCAGCAGAGCGGCGACGACCCAGGCGAGCGCGGCACGCCCGGCTACTGGGATACCCTGTTCGTCATGCTCGCGGGGGCGCTGTTCCTCAGCCTGAACCTGGCGCCCACGGAGGAAATGATCCTGATCGCGTTCCGCATGACGGAGTGGCACGCGCTGGCGCTGATCGTGCTGTCGCTGGTCGGCATGCACGGCTTCGTCTACACGCTGAAGTTCCGCGGCCAGGCCGACGCGCCGCCCGGCACCCCCGCGTGGAGCCTTTTCCTCCGCTTTACGGCGGTCGGGTACGTCATCAGCCTGCTGGTGAGCCTGTTCGTGCTGTGGATCTTCGGGCGTGTGGACGGCACCGGCTTCGACCAGATCGTGTTGTTCACCGTTGTGCTCGGCTTCCCCGCCTCGATCGGGGCTGCTGCGGCACGCCTGATCCTGTAGCGTGGGCGGGAGGCACGGCGCATGAACGCAGATGAGCCAGAGCGGGAGCGCAGCGAGGGGCAGGCCGCTCAGGATGCGCAGGAAACGCCCCTGCTGGAGTGGATCATGGCGCTGGTCGGCGCGGCCCTGATCGTGGCGGCGGTCGGGTTCCTGCTGTACGAGGCCCTGACCCAGGGCGACGAGCCGCCCCGCGTGGTGATCGAGGTGCTTGACGTGACGGTGCAGGATGGCCGCTTCCTGGTGGAGTTCGACGCGAGGAACACGGGCGACGAGACGGGGGCCGGGGTGACCATCGAGGGGCAGCTTTTGCAGGGCGGCGAGCCGGTCGAAACCAGCTCCGTGACGCTTCCCTACGTGCCCGGCCACTCGACGCGCAAGGGCGGGCTGTTCTTCACCGAGGACCCGACGCAGTACGATCTCCAGATCCGCGCGCTGGGCTACGAGCGGCCCTAGCCCGCCGGGATCAGTCCTCGTCCGTGTTATCCTCCCCGTCCTCGTCATCCGGGGAGTGGAACCCGTAGCGCCCGTAGAGCGGCACGAACATCACCGGGATGTTCTCCTCCACCTGCCACGAGTTGCCGCTGCGGCGCACGCACTGAAGCATCTGCTGGCGGTTATCCCCGATCGGGATCACCAGCCGCCCGCCGTCGGCAAGCTGCGATTGCAGCGGGCCGGGGATCGCCGGGGCCGCCGCCGCCGCCAGGATCCGGTCGAAGGGCGCCATGTCCGGGAAGCCCTGGCTGCCATCCCCCACGAACACCTCGACGTTGCGGTAGCCCAGGGCTTCGAGGCGGTCCCGCGCGGCGTCGGCCAGCGACTGGTGGCGCTCCAGCGAGTACACCATGCGCGCCAGCTCGCACAGGATCGCGGTTTGGTAGCCGGACCCCGTCCCGATCTCCAGCACGGTGTTGTCCGGCTGCACTTCGAGCAACTGCGTCATCAGCGCGACGATGTACGGCTGCGAGATGGTCTGATCGCTGCCGATGGGCAGGGGGTTGTCCTCGTAGGCGAGCGCTTGAAGGTGGGGCGGCACGAAGCGGTGGCGCGGCACGCGGCGCATGGCATCCAGCACGCGGCGATCGGTGATGTCGCGGGCGATCAACTGCTCGCGGACCATGCGCTCGCGGCGGGCTTCGAGGTCAGGCTGTGGGAGATCGGAAGAGCACACGTCTGAACTCCAGTCACCGCTCATTATCT
>CAZGLU010000577.1:0-2706 GCA_964526095.1 uncultured Anaerolineaceae bacterium
ACGATCAACGACCTGTACTTCCGCGTGAACGTGCAGAGCGTCAGCCTGGAAACGGGCACCCTGGTGCGCGGCGCGGCGATCGGCATCGCGGCGAGCCTGGTTGCCGCGGTGGTCCCGTCCTACGAGGCGACACGCACGCCGCCGGTCGGGGTGCTGCGCCGCTCCGACGTCGAGCAGCGCACGCGCCAGGCGCTGCCGTATCTCACCGTCGCGGCGGCGCTGCTAGCCCTGCTCGGCGTCGCCCTGCTCCAGATCGAGACCCGCAGCCTCACCGTGAGCTTCGCCGGGCTGTTCCTGGTGCTGGTCGGCTGCGCGCTGCTGACCCCGCTGGCCCTCGTGGCCGGGATGCGCCTCGCTATGCCGCTCGCCGCGCGGCTGTTCGGCATCCTCGGGCGGATGGCGGCGCGCGGCGTGGCGCGGTCGCTGAGCCGCACGGCGTTCGCGGTCGCCGCGCTGACGCTGGCGGTGAGCGTCATCGTCGGCGTCAGCGTCATGATCCGCAGCTTCCGCGTGACGGTGGCGGAATGGCTCGATACGACCCTCGGCGCGGACGTCTTTATCTCGTCGCCGTCCAGTGCGGTCGAGGTCGAGATCGCCCCGGCCATCGTGGCGCAGTTGGAGGCGATCCCCGGCGTGGCGCAGGTCGCGACGGTCCGCAACGTCGCCGTGACGACGCCGGACCACCCGGACCTGCCTCCGGCGAACCTGACCGTGCCGGACACCGATATCGCGCATGGGCGCCGCCGCTTCGCGTGGCTCGACGCGCCGGATGGCGACTACTGGCGCGCGCTGACCGAGGGGCAGGTCCTGGTCAGCGAGCCGTTCGCCTACCGGCGCGGGATCACGCCCGAAAGCAACACCCTGACCCTGCTCACCGGGCGCGGGCCGCATACGTTCACCGTGGCCGGGGTGTACTACGATTACACGACCGACCAGGGCGCGGTCATGATGGCGCGCGACGTCTACCTGCGGCACTTCGACGACCCGGCGCTGTCGGCGGTCGCGCTGATCCTGGCGCCCGGCGCGCACGTTGAGACGGTGATCGACGCGGTGCGCCGCGACGTGCCCGCCGCCGAGGGCTTGCAGATCCAGAGCAACCGCGCGCTGCGTGAAAACGCGCTGGTGGTCTTCGACCGCACGTTTGCGATCACGGTCGCCCTGCGCCTGCTGGCGACGATCGTCGCGTTCATCGGCATCCTCAGCGCGCTCATGGCGCTCCAGCTTGAGCACACACGGCAGTACGGCATCATGCGCGCCAACGGCATGACGCCGCGCCAGCTTCGCGCGTTCACTTTCATCCAGACGGGCCTGATGGGCACGATCGCCGGGCTGCTCGCCGCCCCGACGGGCATGGTGCTGGCGCTGATCCTGATCGACGTGATCAACGTGCGTTCCTTTGGCTGGACGATCGCGCTACACTTGTCGCCACAGGAATTTCTACAGGCGTTCGCGGTCGCGCTGGCTGCCGCGCTGGCCGCCGGAGTCTACCCCGCCTGGCGACTGAGCCGGCTCGTGCCGGTTCATGCCCTTCGGAGCGAATAGAGATGAAATGGCACCACACGGATTTCAACTGCACGTACAGCATCGTCGCGCGTGACCCGCACACCGGCCAGTTCGGCGTCGCAGTGCAGACGCACCAGATGAGCGTGGGCCGCGCCGTGCCCTGGCTGCTGCCCGGCGTCGGCGCCATTGCAACGCAGTCCCTGACCAACATCGGCTTCGGGCCGCTCGGACGGGCGGTGCTGCGTGTAGGCGTCCCGGCGCAGAAGGTGGTCGATGCGCTGATCGCGTCCGACCCCGGCGCGAACCGGCGGCAGATCGGCGTCGTGGACCGGAACGGCGGGGCCGCCGCCTGGACCGGCGACTGCTGCATCCCGGAGGCGGGCCACCACGTCGGGGAGGGGTACAGCGTCCAGGCGAACATGATGACCAACCCGACCGTCGTCGCCGCGATGGCGTCCGCCTACGAGGGCGCGGAGGGCGACCTGGCCCACCGGATGCTGGCGGCGCTGCGGGCCGCGCAGGCCGAGGGCGGCGACATTCGGGGGATGCAGTCGGCGGCGTTGCGCGTCGTGCCGGGCGACATCGCCGCACCCAGTTGGGCCGTGGACTACGATCTGCGCGTGGACGAGCACGCGAACCCGGTTGAGGAGCTGGCGCGGCTGGTCCGCATGCGGCACGCGCAGATCCTGGACGACAAGGGCTTCAAGGCGTTGGAGGAAGGGCGGCGGGACGAGGCCCTGGCGCACTGGGCGGCGGCGCGGGACGCCTCGCCTGAGCAGGAGGAACTGCCCTTCTGGCAGGCCGTGACGCTGGCCGACGCCCCGGCGGACGTGGCGGGGGCGGCGGAGATCCTGCGCCCCATGCTCGCCGCCGACCCGCGCCGCGCGCACTGGATCGACCTGATCCGCCGCCTGGAGGCGTGCGGCCTGATCGAGCGTGAGGGCGCGGCGCGCGAGTTGATCGCCGCGGTGGAGGCAGGCTGAGGCATGCTGCTGCGGCGTGTGGTCCTGCTGGCGATCGTGCTCGGCGCGGCGGCGCTGTTCGCATGGACCGTGCTTGAAGGGCGGCGCGGGGGCGAGGTCGGGGCGCGCGCCGTGGCCTACCCCGCGCTGGCGGCCGACATCACCGGCTTCGAGCGTGCGATCGGCCCGTACGAGTGGCGCTTCCCGGAGGACCACGGGCCGCACCACGGCTTTCAGACGG
>CAZGLU010000578.1:0-2702 GCA_964526095.1 uncultured Anaerolineaceae bacterium
GATGGAATCTCGTGACTGGAGTTCAGACGTGTGCTCTTCCGATCTCCCGCCGATCATCCGGCGCGCCGAGTGGGAGGCGCGCGAGCCGGACCACACTGCACGCAACGAGTCCGGCTTCTACAGCGCCACGAACCCGACCGGCTGGCGGACGTATGAGGGCGATCTGCGGCTGGTCTACACCACCGTCGTGGTGCATCACTCCGTCATCACCGAGGCCGACGACCTGGCGACCATGCGCGAGATCCAGGCGGAGCACATGGACGAGCGCGGTTGGGCCGACATTGGCTACCACTTCGGCGTGGGGAGCACGGGCGCGGTCTTCGAGGGCCGCTCGCTCGGCGCGCGGGGCACGCACGTCCAGGGCTACAACACGGGCACGGTGGGCGTAGTCTTCTTCGGCAACTTCGAGGAGACCGTGCCGACGCCCGAACAGCTTGCCGTGGGCGAGCGCCTGATCAACTGGCTGGCGCTGCGGCTGGAGCTGACACACCTGAGCGGGCACCGCGACTTCAACGACTTCACAGACTGCCCTGGCCGCAACCTGTACTACTACCTTGAGGACTTCGCCGCCTCCGCCGGGCTGACCTTCAGCACCGAGGGCTATAACGGCCCGGCAGCCACGCCCGATCCCACCGCCGGATAGATTTGCAACGGCCTCACTGCGCTGTTACCATCATACTGCGCGCCGGACGGCCAGGGCCGTGCGACCGGCTGCCACCCGCCGCCCTGCGCCTGGATGCACCGAGAGAACGGTAGCAGACCCTGCATGACACGTTCAGCGACTTCCGATAGGTTCGAGAACCCCAGCCTGCAAGCGGCTAACATGAGCGTCTTGGAGGGCCTGGGGCAGCTTGCCAGCTACTTCGGCTTCGGCAAAGTGGTCGGCCAGTTGTTCGGCGCGCTGCTGCTCAGCCCGCGCCCCCTCAACCTGGACGACCTCATGCTGCAACTCGGCATCTCGAAGGCCAGCGTCAGCATGAACATGCGGACCCTGGAGCATATGGGCATCGTGCATGAGGTCTGGATCAAGGACGACCGGCGCAAGTACTACCGTGCCGAAAGCGACTTCTGGCGCATCCTGACGAACGTGCTGAGCAGCCGCGAACTGCGCGACGTGAACCAGGCGATGCGCGTCTTGCAAGACAACGCCGCTTCGCTTGAGGCCGCCATCCCGGACATGAACGACGAGGAACGGGAGCTGGCGGAGTTCTACCTGAACCGGCTCGACCAGTTGCAGGACTTCTTTGGGCTTGCGAAGCTGATCCTGACCTCGATCATCGAGCAGGCACAGAGCCAGCCCAACGTGAACGACATCACGCGCCTGGACTTCGAGTAGCGGCGCGACGGAGCGTCAGCGCGAGATCCCCGCAAAAGTGGACGCGCGGCGCCATTTTTCGTATAATTCTTTTAGAAAGTTCTGAAAGGTACAAACAGCACCACCGCGCCGCGCCCCCAGACTGCGAGCGCCGTTCCAAATGGGAGAATCGATGGCACTCGAACACCTTCTCAAGGCGGTGGAGGACCAGCTCCTTGAGGTCACGCAAAGCCCCGTCCCTGTGTTGCAAGAGGCCAGCCACCACATCCTGGCGGCCGGTGGTAAGCGGCTGCGCCCGCGCCTCGTGCTGTTGGCGCACGCCGCCGTGGGCGGGCAGAACCCCGACGACGCAATCCCGCTGGCGATGGGTGTGGAGCTGATCCATACGGCCACGCTGGTCCACGACGACATCAACGACCATGGCACGCTGCGGCGCGGTCGGGAAACGGTCAACGCGCGCTGGGGCGGCACGATCGCGCTGCTGACCGGCGACTTCATGTTCACCAAGGTGTACCAGTTGATGGCGCGCTACACCGGCGCGATCAACGCGATCCTCGCCAAAGCGACCGCGACCCTGGTCGAAGGCGAAACGCTCCAGATCCTCGCGTCCAAGTCCGGCACGCTGGACCGCGAGACATACATGGAGATCATCGCCAAGAAAACGGCGGCGCTGTTCGTGGCGGCGGTCGATCTCGGCGCGTCGATCGCGGACGCCCCCGCCGAGTGGATCGCGGCGCTGAAAGAATACGCCTTCAACCTGGGGCTGGCGTTCCAGATCGCGGACGATATCCTCGACCTCGTGGGCGATGCGCAGACGATCGGCAAGAACGCTGGCATCGACATCGCGCAGGGGCGCGGGCTGGCCGTCGCCATGCAGGGGCACGCGGGCGCCCTGCCCGGGAACGTAACGATCGAGGCGCCGGATGGCGATCTGCCGTTCGGTATGGACGGGTTCGGTGACTCCATCCAGGAGGCGGTCGAGAAGGGCCGCGCGAAGGCACGCGAGTTCGCGGAGCGGGCCGCGCAGAGCCTCGACATCCTGCCGCCCTCCCCCGCCCGCGAGGAATTGCGCGCGCTGGCGTGGCAGGTCGTGGAGCGGGACCGCTAACGCAGGCTCCGCATGTACCGCCACGCGCCGGAGGGCTACCGCTGCGTTTGACGCCCCTACCGGCACGCGCTAAACTCCCGCGCCATGAGCTATGATGAGGCAACCATCACCGTCCGGAGCGGCGACGGCGGCAACGGCATCGTCCACTTCCGGCGCGAGAAGTACGTCCCGCGCGGCGGCCCCAGCGGGGGCGACGGCGGCAAGGGCGGTGACGTGTACCTCGCCGTGAAGCCGACGCTGAACACGCTGATCGCCTTCAACCAGCAGCGCTATTTCAAG
>CAZGLU010000579.1:0-2702 GCA_964526095.1 uncultured Anaerolineaceae bacterium
CCGCGAACTGGAGCTGGAGGCCGACCGCCGTACCCGCCTCTACGAGTAGGGGCAGCACCTCGCGGAGTCCCTCGACCCGGCTTACATCGCGCAGGCCGCGGTCAATGGTGTGGCGGATCTGCTCGACGTGCCGGAGGTCAGCATCATTTACCATGATGCTGAAACCGACCTGCTGCATGTGCTCGGCGCATCCGGTCCGATCATCCAGCAGATGCGAGGTTCGACCCGGCCGCTCAACGAGATTCCGGACGTGGAGCGCGTAATCCGGACCCGCACGATAGAGGCGGAAGTCGACATGATGGGTGAGCCGACGGAGGAAAACGCGCTCGCGCGCTCGCTCGGCTTCACGGCGTCCCTGCTGCTGCCGGTCCTCGTGGCCGACCGCGTGATCGGCGCGCTGACCCTGAACGAGACGCGCGGCCCGCGCGCCTTCAGCCAGGACGAGCTAAACCTCGTGCAGAGCGTCGCGCTCCAGGTCGGTATCGCGCTGCAAAACGCCTACCAGTACCAGGAGCAGGTCGAGGTTGCGGAGCAGTTGCGCGGCGTTGACCGCCTCAAGAGCGAGTTCCTGGCGAGCATGAGCCACGAGCTGCGTACGCCGCTGAACTCCATCATCGGGTACGCCGAGGTGATGCTCGACGGCATCGACGGCGAATTGAACGACGACATGCTGGAGGACGTCTCCGCCATCCACGACAGCGGGCGCCACCTGCTGAACCTGATCAACGACATCCTCGACCTCGCCAAGATCGAGGCCGGGCAGCTTGACATCCGCAGCGAGGCCGTGGACCTGCGCGCGATGGCGCAGGACGTGTTGACGACGTCGCGCGTGCTGCTATCCGGGAAGCCGGTGGAGTTGGTGCTGGACGTGGCCGATGGCCTGCCCAGCGTTCAGGCCGACCCGTTGCGCCTGCGCCAGATCCTCAGCAACCTGATCACCAACGCGATCAAGTTCACCGAGGAAGGCCGCGTCACGGTCCACGCCGCGCCTGCCGCCGACGACCCCGGCATGCTGGTTGTGAGCGTGTCGGACACGGGCATCGGCATCAGCGCGGAAAACCTGCCGCTGGTGTTCGAGCGCTTCCGCCAGGTGGACCAGTCGGCCACGCGCCGCGTCGGTGGGACGGGCCTCGGCCTCGCCATCACGCGCCAGTTGGTCGAGATGCACGGCGGCGAGATCTGGGCCGAGAGCGAGGTGGGGCGCGGGTCGTGCTTCAGCTTCACCATCCCCGTGGCGGTGGTGCCCGAAGCCGGGGACTGACGCGCGGCATGCCGAACTTGGGCGTGCGGATGAGGGGTATCGTGGTGTACACTAGCGCGGGCCGCGGCTGCTGGCGGCCCTGCGATCGACCGACGAAGTGGGACTTGTACTAAAGGACGAAACATGCCGTCGTTGCTCAACTCGATCCGGTGTATGGACTGCGGGCACACGCTCCCACCCGATCCGCTCCCGGCGACCTGCCCCGCGTGCGGGTCGAGCTGGCTGGATGCCGGGTACGATTACGCGCGGGCGGCGGCGCTGTGGCGCCAGGGGCTGGACGAGCGCACCAGTTCGATGTGGCGCTACGACGAACTGCTGCCCCTGTTGGACCCGGCGGCGATCATCACGATGGGGGAGGGGTGGACCCCCCTGACGCGTGCGGTAGGGCTGGCGCGCGAGGTCGGCCACAACCAGATCTTCGTCAAGGACGAGCGCCAATCCCCGACCGGGAGCTTCAAGGATCGCCAGGGCGCGCTCACGATCTCCTACCTCAACTCCCTCGGCCTGCGCGAGAGCGTGCTGGCCTCGACGGGCAACAAGGCCGCCGCCTACGCCGCCTTCTGCGCCCGCGCGGGCATCCGGCTGTGGATCTTCCTGACCAGCACCGTGCCCGCCGAGAAGCTGCGCGAGCTGGCGCTCTACGGCGCGGAGGTCGTCAAGATCACGGGCACCTACGACCAGGCCAAGACCGTCGCGATGGACTTCGCCGCGCGGCGCAGCCTGTATTACGACCCCGGCGCGAACTCGGTGATGGGGCGCGAGGCGTTCAAGACCGTCGCGTACGAGATCGCGGAGCAGTTGGCGCGCCTGCTGCCGAGCAGCGGCGGGCGCTGGCGCGCGCCGGACTGGTACGTGCAGGCCGTCAGCGGCGGGATCGGCCCGCTCGGCGTATGGAAGGGCTTTCGCGAATTGGAGCGCATGGGCCTGATCGACCGCGTGCCCAAGCTGGCGCTCGTGCAGGCCGAGGGCTGCGCGCCGATGGCGACGGCCTGGGCAGCGGGCCGGGCGCAGGCCGAGCCGGTGGTCCCGCACACGCGCATCACCGTGCTGGCGACCGGCGACCCCGGCGCGGCCTACGGCAAGCTTTACCGCGTTTGCACCGAGACCGGCGGCACGATGATCGCCGTGGACGACGGCGAAGCCTTCCGCGCCATGCGCCGGATGGCCCGCGTCGAGGGCATGAGCATGGAGCCGGCGGCGGCTGTGGCCTTCGCCGGGCTGGACAGGCTGCTGGCCGACGGGACCATCGCCGCCGATGACGTCGTGGTGGTCAACTGCTCCGGGCACACCTTCCCGGCGGAAAAGCACATCCTCGAGGACCAGTACGTGCTGGACCTGGAGTTCGGGGAGGTCGGCGTGGAGCCTGCGCACATCCAGCTTGAGGAGGGGCTGGGCGAGATCGGAAGAGCACACGTCTGAACTCCAGTCACCGCTCATTATC
>CAZGLU010000580.1:0-2681 GCA_964526095.1 uncultured Anaerolineaceae bacterium
GAGATGGAATCTCGTGACTGGAGTTCAGACGTGTGCTCTTCCGATCTTGGCCCGATTACCAGCAGTACCTTGAGCCGCTCAATGACTACCTCGGCAAGCAGCTTTTGATCGACACCCCCGAGCGTTTTGACCAGGCCGCGCTGATCCCCGCCACGGCCAGCGACGGCAACCTCTACGCCGTCAGCCTGGGCACCAACACCCTCGTTCTGGCCTACAACAAGACGATGATCGAGGCGGCGGGTGTTGAGCTTCCGAAGGACAACATGACCTGGGAGGAGCTGCTCGACTACGGCCGCGAGCTTAAGGCGAACCTGCCCGATGGCGTCGCGCCCTTCGTGGACAACAGCACGAACCAGGCCAACTACCTCAGCTACTTCTACCGCCAGCAGGGCACCCCGCTCTGGACCTCCGACGACGGCGGCACTTCCTACGCCACGGTCGAGTCCGCCCGCGCGTGGCTTCAAATGTGGGCCGACATGCGGGAGGAAGGGCTGATCCCGGATGCGGACACCACCTACACCTACACCGAGGACGGGCCGGATAGTTCGGCGCTGGTGGCGGGCGACGCGGCGATCGGGTTGATCTGGAGCAACCAGGCGGCGGCCTATCAGGCGGCCATGACCGACGAGCTTGGCATCACGACGCTTCCGGCGGGCGGCGAGCCTTCGTATGCCATTCAGATGAGCCAGTACCTCGGCATCAACAAGGCCAGCGAGCACAAGGAAGCGGCGGCCCTGTTCATCAACTTCTTCGTGACCAGCCCTGAGGCGGGCGCGATCCTCGAGACCAATCGCGGCGTGCCTTCTTCGCCGATTGTGCGTCAGGCCATCGCTGATGAGGCCACCGAGCTTGACGCTGCGGTTTACCACATCTACGAGGTCGTGGCCGACCGCACCATCCCGCAGGACCCGAACCTCCCGAACGACCAGGAGTTCGTGAACGAGCTGGAGCTGATCGGCCAGCAGGTCGCCTATGGTCAGTCTTCGGTTGATCAGGCCGCTGAGGACTTGCAGGCCCTGATCGAGCGCCTGGCGGTCAAGTAACCCCAGGCAGGCGTGACGGCGCCAACGGCGCGGGGTCAGACGACCTCGCGCCTTTTTCTTGCCCCGCGTCAGGCCCCCTTGGGCGGCACGGTCGATTCGCGCACGATCAGCCGCGTCGGCAGCGTCAGCCGGGTGATCGGGGATTCGTCCCCGCTGACGCGCCGCAGCAGGATCCGCGCCGCCTCCTGGCCGAGTTCGTACTTCGGCTGCCGGATCGTCGTCAGGCTCGGCGTGAAATAGCTCGCCATGATCATGTCGTCGAAGCCGATGACGGATAGCTGCTCCGGCACCGCGATGCCTCGCGTGTGGGCGTAGCGCAGCACCCCGAACGCCATCATGTCGTTGAACGCGAAGATCGCGGTAGGCGGGTGGCGCTGCGACAGGATCCGCTCCGCGCCCTCGTACCCCGTATCCGGCAGTTCGTTGCCCTCGGTGTAGACCAGGTCGGGGTCGATCTCCAGCCCGGCTGCCTCCATCGCATCCTTCGCCCCGGCCCAGCGCCCCTGGATCGTTTCGTGCTCCAGGTTGGACACGACGAACGCGATCCGGCGGTGCCCCAGTTCGATCAGGTGCTCCACCGCCAGACGCCCCCCGCCGTAGTTGTCCGACACGACGGAGTCCGTCTCCAGTGCCGCGATCCCCCGGTCGACCAGCACGATGCGGTAGCCCTCGTCCAGGATCTCCTGCAAATGCGGCGTGATCTGCCCTGGGCTGACGACGATAAAGCCGGAGGCGCGCTGCTGAAACAGCAGCTCCAGGTGTCCGAGCGCGGTCGCGGGCTGCTCGTCCGTGTCGCACAGCACGGCGATGTAGCCGTTGCCGAAGCAGATGTCCTGGGCGCCTTTCGCCATTTCCGCAAAGAAGGGGTTTTTCGCATCTGGGATCAGGATGCCGATGCTGGGGCTTTCGTTGCGGCGCAGGTGGCGGGCCAGCACATTCGGGCGATAGCTCAACTGCTCGATCGCCTTCAGCACACGCGCCTCGAGTTCCGGGCTGACGTAGGCCGTCCGGTTGATCACGCGCGACACGGTCGCGATCGATACGTTGGCAAGCTCTGCAACATCCGTGATTGTTGGCATAGAACCTTCTTGCGCTTACGCAGTGTTCACTGCTCTAGACCAGGCACGGTTGGCCTGGGCGGTGACGGGACCGGCGGCGGCTGGGTGATTTTACGATAACGAAGCCTGGTGCATGCCGTCGTCCGGCTGCATGATCGGGGACGAGCCAAAACGCAGATGGTCAGCCCAATGCCCACTGCGCTTAATTTTCCCCCCGATCGATGATCCTGACCAGTAAAACCCCGTGAAAACTTAAGGTCCACGGTTGATGTCAGGGCGATCTTTTTAGAGGGCGTTGTTCGGGCGCCCCGTGCGGCGTCGGTAATAACTTGCTTGACAGACTTCTAAAGCCATCATATTCTAAGAAAAGGTTTACGTAAAGCTTTTCTTGGCTCCTCTTCACCTGACCCTATGCGCCATCCGGCGCAGCTACCCTCGGAGGGAGGTGATTCATCGGCTGGTTGACGTTTCCACGCATCACGTGAACTGCACACCTGCTGTCTTCGAAAGACTTATGGAGGACCTCACCTATGTTCAAGCGGCTTATCAGCCTGATGGTGATCGAGATCGGAAGAGCACA
>CAZGLU010000581.1:0-2675 GCA_964526095.1 uncultured Anaerolineaceae bacterium
GGAATCTCGTGACTGGAGTTCAGACGTGTGCTCTTCCGATCTCAGGGCCAGATCCTGAGCGAGCTGGGCTTCTTCCCGGTGGTGGCCGGTGCCGAGACGTCGGAGCTGTCGGCCGGTATGCAGAAGATCGCGGAGGCGGTCGAGACGCAGGGTACCGCTGATGACGCGCTCCCGGCGCTGCTGCCGGTCGGCCTCGGTGACCGTGGTGGCGAGATCAACGAGATCTTCCGCAACGCCTTTACCCGTATCGTTCAGGACGGCGAGGACATCCAGACTGTGCTGGACCAGGAAGGCGCGACCTTGCAGTCGCTGTTGGACGATACCGGCGCGCCCTGCTGGCCGCCGGATGCACCGTCCGAGGGCGCGTGCCAGCTTCAGTAGCCGCGTCGTGAGCCAATCCAGCTAGTTGTCGCGCGTGGGGAAGCGGGCGCGTGAGCCTTCTTCCCCACCGCTGTCTTAATGCACAACCACGTGCGACCGTTAGCGTAAGCCACCGTGCTGTGCGAGCCGGACCGGCACAGCGGGCGGCTTGCCCGTCATGAAAAGGGGTGAACGACGTGAGCAGACGAAAATGGAATCTCGCCCCCTACCTGTTGATCCTGCCCTCGTTTCTGTACCTGGTGGTGTTTTTCGCCTGGCCGATGGTCCGCTCGCTGCAACTTGCGTTCCAGCGGGACGCACAGATCCTGCCCGTGCGGTCCGAGATCGGCACGGGGGACGACGTGGTAGGTTACCTGCCCATGCAGATCGAGGTCGCCATCACCGACCGCGAGCGCCGTGAGGAGGTGCTTCCGAACGGCCGCACGCGCCCCGTCTACTGGTACTACATCGTGGGCGAGAACGAGGATGGCGAAACGGTTGAGGGCTGGGTGAATCAGCAGTACCTTCAGGTGCGCTCCCGGACCGAATCGGAAACGGGGCGCGTGGTAGGCGGCGAGGGCACGAAGGAGTGGACGCTCGACCACGTGCGGCGGATGTTCAACGACCACCGCTTCGGGGATGCGCTCAGGACGACGCTGCTCCTGCTCGTGCTGATCCTGCCGTTGCAGTTCGCGCTGGCGATCACGATGGCGCTGGTGTTGCAGGCGCGCATCAAGTTCAGCACCTTCTTCCTGTACATTTATGCCATTCCGCTGGGCATCTCCGACCTGGCCGCCGGATTGGTGTGGGTCACGATCTTCACCCAGCGCGGCTTCCTAAATAGCTTCTTGCAGCAGCTTGGCCTGATCGAGCGGCCGTTTATTTTCCTTTCCGCCGAGAACCAGCATTGGATGATCATCGCGATCGTGCTGGCCGAGGTGTGGCGGGCGACCTCCATCGTGATGGTGATCGTCGTCTCCGGCTTGCAGGCGATCCCGGACGAGTATCTGGAGGCGGGGCAGTTGTTCGGCGCGAACCTGTGGCAGCGCCTGCGCCACATCATCCTGCCGCTGCTGCGTCCGAGCTTGCAGGTCGCGCTGATCCTGCGCACGATCCTGGCGTTCCAGGTGTTCGCCGTGGTCGTAGCCCTGACGGGCGGGCGCGTGATCACGGTGTTGGCCTACGAAACATACCGCTGGTACGATCCCGGTGACTCGGGCTTCAACAACCCGAACGTGGCCGCCGCCTATGCCGGGCTGATCATGCTCATTTCGATGGCGTTCGCCGTGTTCTACCTGCGCACCGTCCGAAGTCAAGAGGAGGTAGCGTCATGACCAGCGTCGCCGAACAGCGCCCGATGGCGCGCTCATTCCCTCTCGACGCCGCCCAGCGGCGCGCCCTGCGCCGTATGCGGCTGCGCCGGGCCAGCGTCTATGCCCTGGCGATCGCGATCGCGGTGTGGATCCTGCTGCCGATCTGGCTGATCGGCACGATGGCCTTCAGCACGCAGGACGACATCTACGCCTATCCCAAGCAGATCGCGCCGATCCCCTTCACGACGGAGACGATGGAGTTTTTCCTCAACTACGCGGGCATCCTCACCGCGACGCGGAACAGCATCCTGGTGGCGCTGATCACGCTGGCTCTGTCCACGCTGATCGCGGTTCCGGCGGGTTACGCGATCTCGCGCTACATTTTCCCTGGCCGCAACGCCTACCGGCTGGTGATCCTGGCCGTCCGGGCCTTCCCGATCGTGATCCTGGCCGTGCCCCTGGCGGTGACGTTCATCCAGTGGGGCATGTACGACCGCGTCTACAGCGTGGCCCTGATGCATACGGCGCTGACCCTGCCGACGACGATCCTCGTCGTGTCGAGCGTCTTCGCCAGCATCCCCATCGAGTATGAGGAGGCGGCACGGGTGTTTGGCGCCTCGCCGCTCCAGGCGTTCCGGCGGGTCGTGCTGCCGCTGGTGCTGCCGGGCATCGCGGCCTCCGCGATCTTCACCTTTGTGATGTCGTGGAACGAGGTCTTCGCGGCGACTCTGCTGACGGTGCGCAACCGCACGCTGCCCGCGCTGATCCTCTACACGCTCAACAAGTCGTCGCTCCAGTTCCAGTACGCTGGTGGGTTCTTCATGCTGGTGCCGTCGCTGATCTTCATCTTCGTCATCCGCCGCTACCTGTTTAACATGTGGGGCCAGATTACCAAGTAGACCAAGCAAAAGGATGCATGATGGCCGAGATTCGAGTTGAAAACGCGGTGAGATCGGAAGAGCGTCGTGTAGGGAAAGAGTGTAGGATGGGGGGGGGGTGGGG
>CAZGLU010000582.1:0-2663 GCA_964526095.1 uncultured Anaerolineaceae bacterium
ATGGAATCTCGTGACTGGAGTTCAGACGTGTGCTCTTCCGATCTCCTCGCCGCCGACGCGAAGCGCGCGGAGCTGGAGGCCGAGCTGGCGGCGCTGACGCGCTCGCCGCTGGCGCGCGAAACCAGGGCGACCCCGCCCGCCACGCTGCCACGGTAGAAGAACCTGTAGAAACCTCACCCCCCGGCCCCCTCTCCAACTTGATTGGAGAGGGGAAAAAAGCCAATCTCCGCGCGTCCTGTAGGGGCGGGTTTCTAAACCCGCCCGGTTTTTCCGTTAAACCGAAAGAGGCCAGCGGGCGGCCCGAAAGGGGCGTCCGGATCTGGATCGCCGTGTTGATGGGCGGGTTAGTTCGCCTCGGCCAGCGTAAAGGTGTACGCCGCCGGTTCGGTCGTGACCGGGGCCAGCCCGGAGACGATGATCACCGCGCCGCCCGCCTCGCCGCCGACCGGGATCTCCCATTCGCCCTGCGGCGCATCGCCCGGCCCCAACAGCCGCGTCACGACCTCGTCGGCGCCCGGCGTCACCAACTGGACGAGGAACTCCTGCTTCAGCGTGTTATCCATCCGCAGCCAGCCCTCGCTGAGCCAGCCGCCGTCATCGTCCTCGAAGTCGGCGCTGTAGCCGATCTCCGGCACGCTCACATCGTCGATGATCATGCCCGGCTGCGTCACGGCGTCGTCGGTGATGTACTCGAAACGTACGAGGATCTCACGCCCGGCGTAAGGCGTGAGGTCCACGCGCTCCTGCACCCAGCCATCGCTGCGCCCGGTGTAGCCGGGGCCGTAGGCGTTGCCGTGCGGGTCGTCGTCGGTCGTGCGCTCCGTCGCGAGCGGCGTCCACGTCGCGCCGCCGTCCGTGGAGACCATCACGTAACCGAAGTCCCAACCTTCCTCGATCCAGTACCACGTCCAGAACTCCAGCGTGGCCGCCTCCACGCGCGTCAGGTCGAAGGCGCGCGTCAGACGGGTATCGCTTTCGTCGGCGCGGTTACCCCACCACATCATCGAGCCGCTGTGCGCGGTGGTGGGCACGAGTGACACCGCCTCGCTGCCCTCAAAGGTGAAGCGCAGCGTCTCCGCCGGGCCGTCGCCGGGGATCGCCAGGTAGTGCGGACCCCACTGCGGCGCCCCAAGCGTGATCGGGACGCCATCCGGCGTGAGCGTCGCCGTAACCCGAGCCTTGGGCAGCGCCATCATCTCGCTGAAGGTGTAGGCGTAGCGCCCATCGGCCACGGTCGGGTCCTGGATCAGGTTCGCGACGAGCCAATCCCCGAACAGATCGACCAGCCCCACCGGTTCCCCGGTCGTGGGGTCGGTCGCGCCGATGGCGGCCAGGGCCTCGTCCACACTCTCCAGGCCGTTTTTCTCGTTGCTCACCAGGGTTGTCGTCCCCTCCTCGCCATACCGCTCGTAGAAGTAGGCGAGGAACATGTACGCCGCCCCGTAATGCACGCCACGATCGTCGTCCTCCGGCCAGGCGTTGAGCTGGATATCCGGCCTCGACAGGAAGGGCGCGGCAAAATCGCTCGCCCCGTAGCCGGTGATCATCGCGGCCAACTCGGACAGGCCCTCGTTGAGCCATGTGTCCTCGTTCAGATCGACGTTCCAGTGAACCATATGCTGAAATTCGTGGGCCAGCACGGCTTCATAGTAGGGTGTGCCGATAGCCCAGCCCATCGTATCCAGGTTCACGAAGAACATCTCGCGCTCGTTGGACGTCGGCACGGCCTCGGTCGAATACTGGCTTTCGCTGCCATAGTATGCGGCCACCCAGTTGCCCAGGTTGTGCGCGTGCAGGATGTACAGGTGCGGGTCACCGTCCACGCCAGGGAACCACTCGGTTCCAAACACCTCATGCACCTTCGGACGGATCACCGCCTCGAACGTGTCCGCCGAGCGCTGCACGGCGCCCAGGTCCGGCTCGTAGCCGACCTCGAAGAACATGTAGATGTGCTCGGTCTCGTACACCAGCCGCGCGTCAACCTGGAACTCGTAATCCTCGTCCAGGTTATCGGCCCAGAACGACACCACATCACCGGCGTTCAACTCCGGGGCGGAAGCGGGCGGCGCGGGGATCTCGTCCACGCCGAGCAGGCGCAGCGCGAGGTCGTTACGGTCGCGGGAGGGGATGATGGTCTCCTCGATCTGGCGCAGCGTGTCGCTGTCGTCGTCGGCAGCGACCGGCGCGGATGCTACGGCCAGGGCCAGCAGGGCCACGACCAGAAGGATGGTCAACAGTCGGGTGTTGTGCTGCGATCTCATGCTGGGTCCTCGTCAGTTCCATCTGGTGCAGGATTCAGGTCGTATAGTTGATTGTCGTCCAAACTCCCGCGCAGCCCCACGATTATACGGCGCCTCCCCCGCACGTGCCTGAACTCATGCACGCATTTGGTCCCTTCGCACAATGGGCTTGTGCGCGTCGCGGTGGGCGCGGCATAATCACGCGCCGTGCGGCCCACGCCATGCCGCCCTCCGACGAAAGGACTGAGAACCGATGCAAACCGTCCTGCGCTGCATGGACTGCGGCCACAGCCTCCCCGCCACGGCGACGGACGTCACCTGCCCGGCCTGCGGCGGCCTGCTCGACGTCGAGCACGACCTGGACGCGCTGCGCGGCGTCGTCTCGCGCGAGCTGTTCGACCAGCGCCTGGGGAGTTGGGACCG
>CAZGLU010000583.1:0-2661 GCA_964526095.1 uncultured Anaerolineaceae bacterium
AACCATCTTTTTAGGTCTCCAACCCTCACAAACATCACCTAAGACTTTAACAGAACCCCGGCCTGTCGTCATGTCCTGACCGCCCCATCCGGCGCCCGGCGTGCCGGTTTGAGCGCAAAAAACGGATAGTCCCCCGCCGCCTTTGCCAGTAAGATCAGATCATCCGACAAGCTCAGGAGCAGCCATGAACGACCACGACGCGAACACCCTCCCACTCGACGAAGCACGCTGCTGGCAGGCGGTCCAGGAGCGCGACCGCCGCTTCGATGGGCGGTTCGTGCTCGCCGTGCGCACCACCGGGATCTACTGCCGTCCGTCGTGCGGGGCCAAACACCCGCGCCGCGAGCACGTCACGTTTTTCGCCACACCGGAGGATGCCGCCCGCGCGGGCTTTCGCGCATGCCGCCGCTGCCGCCCCGACGAGTTGGACGCGCAGGTGCGCATGGTCGCGGAGGCGTGCGCGATCATCGACGCCGCCGAAGACCGCATCCCGACGCTGAACGAGTTGGGGACGCGGCTCAACGTCAGCCCGCCGCATCTACAGCGCGTTTTCAAGCGCATCATGGGGGTGTCGCCGCGCCAGTACGCCGACGCGCGCCGCGTCGAGCGGTTCAAGGCGCAGCTCAAGGCGGGCGAGCCGGTCACCCGCGCCCTGTACGACGCGGGCTACAACTCCAGCAGCCGGGCGCACGCGGGCGTGCTCGGCATGACGCCCACAACCTACCAACGAGGAGGACAAGGCATGACCATCGATTACGCCATCACGCCCACCCCGCTCGGCTACCTGCTCGTCGCCGCGACCGAGCGCGGCGTGTGCAGCGTGATGCTGGACGACTCACCGGAGGCGCTGCGCGCGGAGTTGGCCGCGGAGTACCCGCGCGCCGCTTTGCGCGAGGATGGGCGCGGCCTGGGCGCGTGGGTGGACGCCGTGGTCCGCTACCTGGAAGGCGACCCCGCCCCGCTGGACCTGCCGCTTGACGTGCAGGCGACCGCGTTCCAGCGCCGCGTGTGGGACGCCCTGCGCGCCATCCCC
This sequence comes from uncultured Anaerolineaceae bacterium, assembly GCA_964526095.1. GTDB lineage: Bacteria > Chloroflexota > Anaerolineae > Aggregatilineales > Aggregatilineaceae > Aggregatilinea. The sequence goes on from CAZGLU010000583.1 coordinate 1,034, forward strand.
TACGGCACCACCCGCACCTACGCCGAGGTCGCGGAGAGCATCGGCGCGCCGAAGGCCGTCCGCGCCGTGGGCCATGCCTGTGCCACGAACAAGGTCGCGCTGATCATCCCGTGCCACCGCGTCCTGCGCTCGGACGGGTCGCTCGGCGGCTACCGCTGGGGCCTGGACCGCAAGCGCGCGCTGATCGAGCAGGAGCGCGCCACCGCGCCCCAGCCAGTGGACGGTTACGGGGACAAGGTAACGTAGGGAAGTATCGTAGGGAAAAAGGCGACTCTTGTAGGGGCGGGTTTGGAACCCGCCCTTTCCATCCCCCCACGCACATGAACCAACGTCAACCTTCCCCCTCAGCCAACTTGATTAGAGAGGGGACCGAGGGGATGAGGTCCGCTTGTCGGCGCGCCGCCGTCCGGCCCTGTCAGGCCGTTTCGAGGCGGCGGCCTTCCTTCGCCCGCCGCGCCAGCATCAGGATGTCGAACGCGCTCTGGCGCGCGCTGCTCGTCTCCGCGCCGAGCATCTCGGCCAGCTCGTCCACGCGGCCCTGCTCGCTGAGCTGCACCACGCGCGTCACGGTGCGCTCGTTCTCGACGTGCTTGCTGACCTTGTAGTGCTGGTCCCCGAAACCGGCCAACTGCGCCAGGTGCGTCACGCACAAGACCTGGTGCGTGTCGGACAGGCCCCACAGCTTGTGCCCGACGACCGCGCCGATCCGCCCGCCGATGCCCTGGTCGATTTCGTCGAAAATCAGGGTGGGCACCTGATCCGCGTAGGACAGCACGCTCTTGAGCGCCAGCATGATACGCGCCGCCTCGCCGCCAGAAGCGACCTTCACCAGCGGGCGCAGCGGCTCCCCGACGTTGGCCGCCATGTAGAACTCGACGCGGTCGATGCCCGTGCCGTCGAACGCCAGCCGCCGCCCCTCGACGTAGCAGCCGTCCGGGTCCTCGACCTGCTCGAACCGCACCTCGAAGCGCGCGCCCTCCATCTTCAGGTCACCCAGCTCGCGCACGATGCCTTCCGTCAGGCGCTGCGCCGCCGCCTGCCGCTGCGCGCTCAACGCGCCCGCCTGCCGCCCGATCTGGCGCAGCAGGCGCTCCTCCTCATCACGCAGCGCGGCCAGCCGCTCCTCGCTGTGCGTGATCGCGTCCAACTCGGCGCGGGCGCGGGCGGCATGCTCCAGCACGGCCTCGATCGTGCCGCCGTACTTGCGCTTGAGCCGGTTGAGGACCTCCAGCCGCTCCTCGATCTCGTCCAGGCGGCGCGGGTCATACTCGACGCCCTCGCGGTACTGCCGCACCGCGCGCGCCAGCTCGTCGGCCTGCATGCTGATCGTCTCGGCCAGTTGGTAATCTTCCTCAAGCGACGGGTCGAGCTTCGCCAGCTTGGAAAGGACCATCGCCGCCTGCGCCAGCAGGTCCACCGCCGACGCCTCGCCCACGTCGCCCACCAGCGCGAACTGCGCCTCGGTCGCCAGCTCCGCGATCTTCTCGGCGTTCGCCATACGGTTGCGTTCCTGGCGCAGCGCCTCCTCCTCCTCGGCGCTTGGCGCGGCCATCTCGATCTCCTGCACCTGGTATTGCAGCATGTCGATCCGCCGCGCCAGGGCCTCCTCGTCCGTCAGCAGGCTCTTG
>CAZGLU010000584.1:0-2654 GCA_964526095.1 uncultured Anaerolineaceae bacterium
TAATGAGCGGTGACTGGAGTTCAGACGTGTGCTCTTCCGATCTCCAGATCGCGATCCTGGCCTGGATCTTCCTCGGTGAGTCCATCAACCTGCGGGAAGGGGTCGGCCTCGTGCTCGCGGCGGTGGGTACGTTCGTCGTGCAGCTCCGGCGGACCTGATCCCCTGTGCGGCCTGGGTGGGCCGCCGGGCCTCTTTCCCTTAAAATGAAGGTACGGACTGGGCTGGCAGCAGGAGGATCGCTCCCATGGCATTCAAAGAACGGCTCCTCGACCTGATCGAGCAAGGCTACGCCGAAGAAGAGGTCTTTATGAGTTCCCTCTCGGAGGAGGAACGGGCGCGCACCGGCACGCCGGAGGACTGGTCCGCTCGCGACCTGATCGCGCACGTCGCGGCGTGGAAGTCCCGCGTGGCGGCGGAGATCGCAGCCGCGCGCCGGGGCGAGCCGCCCGCCCCCGGGGAGGAACTGGACCACATCAACGCGGGCATCTTCGAGGAAAACCGGGGCAAGACGTGGGGCATGATCCAGGAGGACGCTGGCTACGCCAAGAATGAGCTGGCCGCGCAGACGTCCGCGCTGACCGAGGAGGAACTGGCCGATCCGAAGTGGATCGGCGCGCGGGAGGGGCGGCCCATCTGGCGGCGCATCGTGAACGACGGCTACTCGCACCCGCTCGCGCATCTGGCCGAGTACTACGCTAAGCACGGCAACCCGGAGCGCGCCGCCGCGCTCTCCGACCAGGTCGCCAAGGCGCTCGCCCCGCTCGACAACTCGCCGGAGTGGCAGGCCACGCTGACCTACAACCGCGCCTGCTTCGCCGCGCAGGCCGGTCAGACGGACCAGGCGCTCAAGCTGCTGGGCGAGGCGCTGCGCGCCAACCCGGACCTGGTCGAGTGGTCCAAAGAGGACCCGGACCTCGCCTCGCTGCGCGACGACCCGCGCTACCACGCGCTGTACCAGTAGCCTCACCTCTGCCCTCTCCTTTCCCCACGCCAGCGGAAGGAGAACACGATCATCCGAGGGTATGTTCTGCCCCTCTCCAACTTGATTGGAGAGGGGCGGCGAGCGCACGTGAGCGGGGTGAGGTCTGCTTCGTGCCGCCCCCAGCCGCCTCACCTCGCCCTGGTAATTTCTCTTAAATTCGCTACACTTTTACCGGCGCTGATGCCGGTTTGTTTCGGCGTGCCGTGTTGAGGTAGGCCCGTGCCGTATTCGCGCTTAGTGCTTCCAGACGCATCCCGACGGCGGCGCAACGGCTGGCGGCGGCTGTCCCGGGCTGCGCTGCGGAACGCGCTGGTGATATGGCGCGAGTTCCGCAACCCGCTCCTGGTCTTCCTGATCGCCGTATTCGGCGGCGGCTGGCTTTACGGCGAGTTGTTGGTGCAGGCCGGGTACGAGCGCGTGCCCTACGTCGACCTGCCTTACACCATGGTCGCGCTGATGATCCTGGAAACGCCCATGGATCTGCCGGACGAGGCGGAGCTTGTGGCGTTCTGGTACCTGATGCCGCTCATTGCGACCTACGTGGCCGGGCGCGGCGTGTTCGACGTCATCCGGCTCTTTTTCAACCCGAACGCGCGCAAAAACGCGTGGGAGGCAGCCGTGGCCTCAACTTACCGCAACCACGTCATCGTGCTCGGCGTGGGGCACCTGGGCCTGCGGGTGATCCGCGCCCTCGTGACGATGGGCACGGACGTCGTGGCGATCGACATCAACAGCTCGCCGGAGAAGGACGCAGAACTCAAGCGCCTGGGCGTCCCGCTGGTGCTCGGCGACGGGCGGCTGGTGGAGACGCTGGAGACGGCGGGCGCGCGTCATGCGACGTCGTTTATCGTCTGCACGTCGAACGATGACCTGAACCTGGAAGTCACGATGCGCGTGCGCGACCTGAACCCGAACGTGCGCCTCGTGGTCCGCATGTGGGAGGATGGCTTCTCCCCGCAGATCCGCCGCTTCATGAACGTCGAGGCCGTGTTGAGCGCGACGGACCTGGCGGCCCCATCGTTCGCGGGCGCGGCGCTGGGCATCGAGATCACGCAGACGCTCACCGTGGACGGCGTCGATTACAGCATGATCCGGCTGAAGGTCACGCCCGGCTCATTCCTGGATGGCGCGCAGGTCGGCGCCCTGCAAGACGAGCACGAGATGGACATCGTGCTGCACAGCCGGGCCGGGAAGGTCCGCGTCCACCCGACGCGCGAAACGATCCTCGGCGCAGGGGATACGATCGTCCTCTTCGCGCAGCACAGCAAGATCACGAGCGTGGTGGCCCGTAACACGGCCGTCATTCACTAGCCGTGCCGTGAATGCGGGAACCGTATCGACCGGCATAGACATCGACCGGTATAGACACTGAGGCAGACAATGCAGTACCACATTTGGACCCTGGGCTGTCAGATGAACGTCGCGGACTCGCAGCGGCTGGCCTCCGAGCTGGAACGGCTCGGCCACCATGCCGCCGCCACCCCCGACGACGCGGATATTTACGTGATCAACACCTGCGTCGTGCGCCAGTCCGCCGAGGACAAGGCGTATGGCCGCCTGCACGAACTGGCACGGCTCAAGGAGCAGCAGCCGAACAAAATCGTCGGGCTGATGGGTTGTCTGGTCGGCGTGCGCGACCCGCTGCGGCTGCGCGCCAAACTGCCGCAGGTGG
>CAZGLU010000585.1:0-2648 GCA_964526095.1 uncultured Anaerolineaceae bacterium
CCACCCCCCTATCCTACACTCTTTCCCTACACGACGCTCTTCCGATCTCGGGCGAGGAATGGCGCGAGATGATCGACCTCGCCATCCGTGACTCGGCGGCGGTGGTGGTCATCATGACGCCCGACGCACGCGGCTCCGAATACGTCACCTATGAATGGGCCTACGCCCTCGGCCTGGGCGTGCCCGTGATCCCCGTCCTGCTCAAGGACACCAACCCGCTCCACCCCCGGCTGGAGGTCCTGCAATACCTGGATTTCACGCGCCGCCGCAACCGCCCGTGGGACGACCTGATCGACCGGCTGCGGGCCGTGGTGGAGGGGCGCGGCTCAAGGGGAAGCCGCCGCACGAAACGCCCCGCCGGTGCGGTTCAGGAGCAGATCGACCGGCTCACGGACCCCAGCTACCTCGTACGCCGCGATGCCGCCGTCGCGCTCGGCCAACGCCGCGATCCGGCCGCCGTGCCCGCCCTCGCCCGCCTCCTGACCACCGATCACAGCGTCCGCGTGCGCGCCGCCTGCGCCGAGGCCCTGGGCTGGATCGGGGACCCCGCCGCCGTGCCGGACCTGATCACCGCGCTGCAAGACGCGCATCCGGACGTGCGCGCCGCCGCTGCGGACGCCCTTCACCGCCTGGACACGCCCGACGCACGCGCCGCCCTGCGCCCTTAGCACGCCGCGCCCGTCGTCTGGTCTTAATGAATACTACGATCTTCATAATTGGCATTTTTACCAACTCCAAAATGCGTCCCCTTAACCTGCATTATAATGAGGGCAGAGGAGGCTGAACGATGGCAGGAAGCACACAGGCCGATGTCCTCATCGTCGGGGCGGGCATTGCGGGGCTGATGGCCGCCCAAGCACTCAGCCAGCAACGCGCGCGTGTGTTGGTCGTCGAGCGGAAGGAACGCGTCGGGGGGCGCATGGTGACCCGCCGCCTCGGCCCGGGGCTGGCGGACTCCGGCGCGCAGTTCTTCACCGCCCGCAACGCGACCTTTCAAGCCTACGTCGAGCGGTGGCTGGAAAGCGGGCTGGTGTACGAGTGGTCGCGCGGCTGGAGCGACGGCAGCCTGGACACGGCCCCCACTACCGGCTCCCCGCGTTACGCGGTGCGAGGCGGGATGCAGGCCCTGGCCGCCGCCCTCGCCGCCAGCCTCAACGTGCGCCTGGGGGTGTCGATCACCTCGCTTTTTCCGACCGCGTTCGGCTGGCGGGCCGTCGACCAAAACGGTGAGTCCTACGATGCACGTGCGGTCATCCTGACGCTGCCCATCCCGACCGCGCTGGCGCTGCTCGATGCGAGCCAGGTGACACTTGCAGACGCGGACCGGGCCAGCCTGGACTATATCGACTACGCGCCCTGTCTATCGGGGTTGTTCTGGCTCAACGGCGACATACGATTGCCCGATCCGGGGGCTGTGCAGCAGCTCAACGCCACGATCACCTGGATCGCGGACAACTGCCGCAAGGGGATCTCGCCGGATGTGGTGATCGTCACGGTCCATGCCGGGCCGGACTACAGCCGCCAGTATTGGGCGCACCCGGATAGTGATGCGCTGCGCGCGCTCGCCACGGCGCTCCAGATCTTTAAGGACTACCGCACCGAGATCGTCCAGGCCCGGCTGGACCGCTGGCGGTACGCCCGGCCCATCACCATCCACCCGGACCGCTGCCTGATCGCCGCCGGGCTGCCGCCGCTGGCCTTCGCCGGGGATGCATTCGGCGCGCCCCGCATCGAGGGCGCGGCGCTGTCCGGGCTGGCCGCCGGGGAAAGGCTCACCTGGTAGGGCGTGCGAGGCGGCGCCCTGCACACGCACACGCGGGGCGGCCCGTAGGCGCGCCCCGCGCTTGAACCCGCGTCCTCCGCAGCCGCTACGTCCGTTGCGCGGGATGGTCATCGGACAGGTCCCACACCCCGCCGACGACCTCGATCCGTCGACGCCCCTCCATGCGGATGCGATCCTCGCGCTCCAGCATAAACAGGTGGTACTTCACGGTCGAAACGCTCAGAAAACATGCCTCCGCGATCTCGGTGATCGCGGGGGCCAGGCCGTCATGCTCGCGCTTATATTGGACGATGTAATTAAATATCCGGTCGCGCGTGGACGGGTTATTCGCCATCGAATCGCCTCCCTCGCCAGGCCGTCCCCGGTCGCGCCGCCCCGCCAGGCCGGTCCTCACGGCCTGCCGTGAGGCGTTCCCTGTTCCAGTTCGCGTATCGCCCCATCCGTCTGCTCCAGCACCATCCGTCACACCATAGAACATCTGTTCGTTATGTGTCAGTATATATGACCTGTCCCGGCGCTGTCAACCGCGTCCGCACCACCCTAACCATCTTCCAACTCGCCCTTACCGGCTCAACTTTAGCGGCTAACGGGGTCGGGTCACGCCCCGGTTTTCCGGGCGGGGAAGGCCCGTAAGGTAGCTCGTCAAGCGGTAAAGGTCCGTGCCGGGCTACGGATAACAGCCCCATTTTCTCATTGCCCGCGAGCGCAAACACGAATAAGGTAAATGAATTAACAGAGTTCGGACACACGTTTCCTGTACAGCCGTTAGTAGGCTCGCCATAATAGCCCGGTTGCGCGCTTTTGCTTTCGCCATAGCTCGCTTATAATAAGCAGATCGGAAGAGCGTCGTGTAGGGAAAGAGTGT
>CAZGLU010000586.1:0-2646 GCA_964526095.1 uncultured Anaerolineaceae bacterium
TTCAGACGTGTGCTCTTCCGATCTGTCCCACACCGGACGCCGCGCCGTGACCGCGAGAGGCGGGTGAACATGCGGCTCGCGATCTGTTCAAAAGCGCGCTCCAGGTCAATCTGCGTCGCGGAATAGTAGTACTGGCCGCATTGCGCAGTCGGGTCCCCGGCGACAGCCTCACATGGACCGGGGTTACCCAGCTCAGCGGGCGGCACGGAGTTGTCGCGCACGAAGTTGTCACGCAGGTCCTGTTCCAGGTCGTCGTCGATCACCCCGTTGTCGCCCGCGTCCGCGATGTAGCGCAGCAGCGGTGCGGCGGATGCGCCCTCCGGCGTCAGCATCTCGCTACCGAAGCCGATGGAGTACATCGCGATGAAGTTGCCCGGCACCCCCGGCGCGCGCTCGATCAGGCCCGCGTAGTCCGCCATGTCCCGCGCGTAGTCGTCGGCGTCGTAGTTGCTGCTGGGGCCGCACAGGGCCGGGTCGAGATTCTCCCACGGGTTGTCGGACGACAGGTCAAGGCACTGGTGCCGCGTGTCGGGCAGGTTGTCATTGCAGAACGGCGCCACCGGTTCCGTCACGCCGGGGTTGTTGCTGGTGCACTCCGGCCACGGCTCGCCCCAGGGGGTCGTAGACAGGTTGCAGAACGTCTGCCACGGGCAAAAACCGTACTGCCCATATACACGCTCCGAGATGCCCTCGTAGCCCTCCTCGACGGAGGTGGACGGGTCGGTGACGTTCGCCGCGCCGTCGCTCAGCACGACCATCACCCACACCGCCTCGCGCCGGATGTCGTCCGGGTTGGTCAGCGCGGCGGTCGCGGCCCGGATGCCGCCGCCGATGTTGGTGTTGCCGCACGGCGCATAGGACTCGTACGAGAACGGGCGCACAGGCGGCTCCGGCTCCGGTCGGCCGGCGTTAATCCACGCCGCCCAGTCGAGACCCGCCGAGTAGGCGGCCTGGCAGCGGTTGAAGACCCGGTCATGGTTGTCGTTGATCCACACGCCGAGCTTCTGGTTGAGCGTGACAATAGCGGTTTCTTCATCGCGGATCAGCGGGCGGGAACCCTCGCCGGGCGGCTGGTAGATCGTGCCCATGCGGTCGAAGGTCACGAACACCACGCGGTCGCCGCGCACGAAGTCCAGCCGCTTGATGAACGTACGCGCGGCGTCCTTCACCTGCTTGAACGGCTGGCAAACCAGCGTCGTGAAGTCAAAGTATTCGGTGTACGCCTCGCGGTTCGGGTCGGTCGTATCGATCAGCTCCCAGGGCGTCCTCGGCGCAGACGATTCGACGCCATCCTCCCCCGGGCCATCGTACATCCCGTTACCGTTTGCATCGTGCCAGATGTGGCCGTTCTCTACAGTGATCCCGTTCGCCTGTTCCGTCCCATCACCGACATACCCCCGGCCGATGTCGTTGCAGCAGCCGCCCCACCTCCAGCGTTTGCTGGGATCGGACTCAGAGCCGGTGAAGTCGGGACCCAGGCAGCGATCGACATCCAGCTCCGCAACCGTCAGGCCGGAGGCCGCTTGGATGCCCGCCAAGGTTGTCTCCTTGGACATCGACTCGGACGTGTCGATCACCAGCGCGACGTCGAGCACGGCCGTCTCGGAGACGGAGGTCGCCTCCAACCGGAACTCGCCGAAGCCCAGCAGCGAGAGGAACGTCGTCGGGGACGTGATCTGCGCGCTGACGCGCACCAGCTTGCGCGGGTTCGTCCAGTCGCACAGTTCCGTGTTGCCCATCTTCTCGCTTACCGGGATGAGCTTCCCGTCCGCGTCATATTCCTCCGGGTGCGGGCCTTCGTCTTCCCACGGGCCAAGCCCCAACCGCCACTGGTAGACGTCCGTCTCGCACGTCTCGACCAGCACCGAATCGGCCTCCAGGCCGTGAAGCTGGATATACTGCTGCGCCGCCGTGGCGACTTCGGCGTAATCCGTGCCCTCACGGACCTGCCCCGCCGCCGCGATCGCCGCCGAGTCCACCGCACGCCGCAGCGCCGCGTAGCGTACGAACAGCAGCGCGACGTCGGTCACCAGCCCGACGAACGCGATCAGCGCGATGAAGGCGAGCGCCAGCAGCACGATCGACTGGCCGCGCTGGCTGCGCCGGAACCGTACTGCGAGGGCGTTGTGGAGGAGGATTCTCTTCATCGACATACCGTGTCCCGTTCGCACCTAGCGCACATTCGGATCAAACAGCCCCGCCGCCCCCAGGTCTGGCTCCGCGCCCGACACGGGGAAGAACGTCCAGACGTGAATGGTCGGCCCGTCGCCCAGCGGCCCCAGGTTGAACCACGGCAGGCCGAGAAGCTGCTCGTGCTTCCAGAACATTTCGACCAGCACCATGCCGAACTTGTTCATCTCCGCCAGTTTCTGCGCGCGCTCGGCGGCGCTCGCGCCGGGGACGTTCAGCATGTCCTCGACCTCAGCGGTCGTGTAGTTGGAGCCGATGCACGGCTTGCCGTCCGCCGGGTTGTCAAAGACCACGTGGTTGCCCCGGAACACGTACCCGCGCACGTTCTCCGCGCCGGGGTCGGAGTAATATGCAGACACCGAGCCGTGGTCCATCTCGCCGGGGTCAGTCGCATCGCCGTCTGGTGGGGAATCAAGGGCGCCCCCGCCGCGCCAGTCGAAGGGGTCATACGGCTCG
>CAZGLU010000587.1:0-2645 GCA_964526095.1 uncultured Anaerolineaceae bacterium
GATGGAATCTCGTGACTGGAGTTCAGACGTGTGCTCTTCCGATCTCGCGGCGGGGTCGGCGCCGGTCAGCGTGCCGCTGTAGCCGCTGCGGGACAGCCACAGCAATTGAACGAACCACGGGATCAGCAGCAGCGCGAGGACCAGCCACGCCGCCCCGGCACGGCGCAGCACGTCGCGGGAGCGCCGGAAGGCCAGCAGGTAGATCAACTGGACCGGCAGCAGGAACGCCTCAAGGAAGAAGATGTACAGCGCGGCGGCCTCGGCGGCGACGTAGAGCGCCCAGTCGCGCGGGCGGCTCGACGCCGACGCCCGGAGGAACGTGATCATCGCCAGCGGGCTGAGCGCGGCCCATAGGGCGTAATTACGGGCATCCTGCGCGTGCCAGATCAGGAATGGGTTCAGCGCCCACAGCGCCCCCGCGACGAGGGCCGCCGCGTCCGAACGGAACAGCCGCCGGGCGAGCGCCCACGTCGCCGCGACGCCCAGCACGTTCCCGACGGCGGGCAGGAAGCGCATGGCGAATTCGCCCTCACCGGCCAGCCCCTTCCAGGCCCAGAAGGCGAAAAACGTGCCGAAGGGGTGCGGCTCGTGGTGGTTCAGGTCCTTCGTGCCGCCCAGACGGGCCGCGCCGAACGGGTCGGCGGCCCAGTAGCGCACGGCGAAGGCTTCATCGCCACGTAAGGGCTGCGCGCCGAGGTCGACTACGCGCAGGGCGAACGCCAGCCCACACAACAGCACCAGCGCGGCGAGGCGCCGGGTGGGCGCCCCGTTCATCATGCGGGCGGCACCTGCCTGACCACCCGCTCGTCGAGCGACATCAGCCAGGCGATATCCTTCTTGCCCAGGCCGTACCATTCGCCCTTCTGCCGCTGGCGGGCGAACTTCCGCTGCAAAAAGCTCTCCAGCGCCTCGGGGTCGTCCGTCTGGATCGTGCGCAGGACCTCCACCGGCTGCGAGCTTTCGGCCTGCACCGCCTCAAGCTGATCGTCCAGCGAGGTGGTCAGGGCGTCGATGTGGATCAACTGTCCGGCCTGCAAGATCGCGACCGTGCCCTCCAGCGGGGCGTCATCCTCGCTAGGCGCGAAGTGGGCCGCGAACTCAGGATCGGCTTCTGCGGGCACCGGCTCGTACGCGGGCGCGGCAGGCTCCTCGTCCTCGTCATCCAGCAGCACGCCGCCCTCATAGGCGGCCAGGTCCTGGCGCGTGATCAGGCCGTAAGCCTCGTCGATGCGGTCCATTGCCTCCAGGCTCAGGGTTTTGCGGTCAGTCCCCTTCTGCTCCTTGAGGTACTGGCGCAGCGACGGCTTCTTCTTCGGGTCGGCATACAGCACGGGCATGATCGGGTCCTCGGCCTCGAAAGAGGCCTTGGGATTAATGAACACCACCAGCGGCTGAACCTCAATCCCGGCGTCCGGCTCCAGCTTGTTCACCATGCGTTGGACCTGCTGGGCTTCGTACTGGGCCTCGCGGAACGGGTCGCCGATGAGGTCCTGGCGCATGTAGCCCATGATCCGGTTCAAGACGCCGCCGTCCCCGTACCACTTCTTGCCCACGACGCGGTACGCCTTTTCCTGCCATACGGTGTGGATCACGAACACACCCTCCGGCCCGACCAGGACATGGCTCGCCGGGAGCAGGTGGTTAAACAGCGTGTATTTCGGCCCGATGCCCTTGAGCGCTTCCTCCAGCACGTTGACCGGACGCGGCTCGCGGATCCACGTATTCGCCATGCGGACGGAGGTGATCGTCAGCAGTAACAGGGTCGGCAGGAGCATGCAGCTCAGGGTGCTCGACGTGGTCGGGTTGGACCAGGTGTAGAAGAAGCCGAGCGCCATGCCGCCCAGACTGGCAAAGAACAGGATGTGCGAGATCGTGCGGTTGCGCTTAAGCAGCGCCTCATTTGTGACAACGCGCATGTGGGTCAAAGCCTTTCTGATGGAACGGTTCGCCGGTGCTGTTTGCCGGGGAATGTTAACACACAAACGCCAAAAGCGGTTAGGGCCTTTCGGCCCGCACGGCGTGCGTGGAGCCGGGGAAGCGCAGGCTGGTGAACTGGTCGAGGGCTGGTATAATTCGCAGCGCGAGGTGGCCCGGCACGTACGACCGCCGGGACGCCGCGAACGGTGTCTATGAGCGAACGCAAACCCACCCAACTGTGCGCCATCTGCGGCGCACACCAGCCGCTCTCCGCCCAACGCTGCGCGATCTGTGGCGCAACCCTGCCCGGCCGTCCGGTGCCTGTGCCGGTCCCTGCCGTGCCGACGCCCGATCAGGCCCGTGAGGAGGCGCGCCCTCGCTACGACCCGGCGGAGGGCGATGACGACCTCTACGCGGGCGAGCTGACGGGCCGCATCCGCCTGGGGCTGGCCGTGTTGGGCGTGGTGGCGATCCTGGCCGTGGCGGCTGCGCTCGCCCTCGCGTTGAACCGGTCCGGGGACGGCGCGCAGGACCCCGGCGTACAGGCGGCGCCCCTGGGGACCGCGCCCACCGCGCCGCCGACGGCCACGCCGCGTGACGGTGAGGCCGTCGCCGCCGTGGCGACGGAGGGGGCGGGCGGCGCGCCCACCGAGACGCCCACCCGCCGCCCAGGGACGGAGTAGATCGGAAGAGCACACGTCTGAACTCCAGTCACGAGATTCCATCTC
>CAZGLU010000588.1:0-2633 GCA_964526095.1 uncultured Anaerolineaceae bacterium
TCACCCCGGCGGCGCGCGCCGGTGAAGGTGTACTGTGGCCGTCCGGGGATGACCGACCACTCGATGATCGCCGTGCCCCACGTCAGCCCGCCCCCGAACCCGACGAGCGCCAGCACGTCGCCGGGACGGATGCGCCCCGTCTCCGCCGCCTCGGCCAGCGCGATCGGGATCGACGCGGCGGACGTGTTGCCGTAGCGCGCGACGTTGCTGTAGACCCTGTCGCTGGGGATCTTCAGCGCCTTGGCCGCGTAATCGATGATGCGCTGGTTGGCCTGGTGCGGGATCACGAGGCTGACCTGCTCCGGCGTCAGGTTGACCTCTTGCAGCGTGTCGCGGATGCTATCCCCGATGATGCGCGTGGCGAAGCGGAACACGCCCTTGCCGTCCATGTAGATGCGGTGCATCTGGTGGTTGCCATCTTGCAGGTACGTGTCGCGGCTGCTGACGGTCGGCAGCGTGAGCATGTCCCACCCGGAGCCGTCCGAGCGAAGCTGCGTGTTCAGGACGCCGCCCGGCGTGTCGCTGCCCTGGAGCACAACCGCCCCTGCCCCGTCCCCGAACAGGATGCAGGTGCCCCGGTCGGTCCAGTCCACCACACGGCTGAGCGTCTCCGCGCCGATGATCACGGCAGTGTTGATCGAGCCGCAGCGGATCTTGCTGGCCGCCACGTCGAGCGCGTAGACGAAGCCGGAGCACGCCGCGCTGAGGTCGAAGGCGCCCGCCCCGCTCGCGCCGAGCAGGTCTTGAACCATGCTCGCCGTGCTGGGGAAGATGTACTCCGGCGTGGCCGTAGCGACGATGATCAGGTCGATCTCGCTCGGCAGCACGTCGGCCACGTCGAGCGCCTTCTGGGCCGCGCGCACCGCGAGGCTGGTGGTCGTCTCACGCTGCTCGGCGATACGCCGCTCTTTGATCCCCGTGCGCGACGTGATCCACTCGTCGTCCGTTTCGACGATGGCCTCCAGGTCGGAGTTGGAGAGCACCTGCGTGGGCACCTCCATGCCCCAACCGACGATGTGCGCGTAGCGCTGGGGACGCGGGCGGGTGTTTTGCAGCACCCGGCTCGCGTAGAGGCGGCGTTCGCGTGTGTCGTGTTCTATCATGCTCCGTTGTACTTGCTGAAGATCAACACTGCGTTGTGCCCCCCGAACCCGAACGAATTGCTCATCACGTGGTTCACTTCACGGGCGACGCCGACGTTCGGCGTGTAGTTCAGGTCGCATTCCGGGTCGGGCACGTGCAGGTTGATGGTGGGCGGGATGAACTGCTCCGTGATGGCCTTGATGCTGAACACCGCCTCGACGCTGCCCGCCGCACCCATCAGGTGCCCGGTCACGGACTTCGTCGAGCTGATGGCGACATCGTAGGCATGCTCGCCAAAGACGCCCTTGATCGCCAGTGTCTCGCTTACGTCGTTGAACTTCGTGCTGGTGCCGTGGGCGTTGATGTAGTCGATGTCGCGCGGCTCCAGACCCGCGCTGCGCAGCGCCCGGCGCATGGCCTCCTGCGCGCCTTCGCCCGTCTCCAGGGGCGCCGTGACGTGGTAGGCATCACAGCTCGTGCCATAGCCGGTCAGCTCGCAGTAGATACGCGCGCCGCGCGCCAGCGCGTGTTCCAACTCCTCGAGGATCAGCGTCGCCGCTCCCTCGGCCACCACAAACCCGTCGCGGTCCGCCGAGAAGGGGCGCGACGCCCCGGCGGGATCGTCGTTGCGGCGCGAGATGGCCTGCATGTTGTTCAGGCTGGATATCGCCAACGGGACCATACCGGCCTCGTTGCTACCGGCCAGCATCACCGTTGCCGCGCCGCGCCGGATCATCTCGTACGCCTCGCCAATGCTGTTGTTGCCGGTGGCGCAGGCGGTGGCGATCGCCATGTTCGGGCCGCGCAGCCCTAGCTCGATGGCGATCTTGCCCGAAGGGCTGTCCGGCAGCATCATCGGCAGCAGCAGCGGGCTGACGCTGCCGAGACCCTTTTCATTGACGGTGTTGATGCCCTCGATCAGCGACTGGACGCCGCCGATGCCGGTGCCCATCAACACGCCTATGTCCCACGGGTTCTCGTCCTCGATCTTCAGGCCGGAGTCCTCCAACGCCTGCTTGCACGCATACAGGCCCAACTGGGTCACGCGGTCGGTACGGCGCACCTCGCGGCGCCCCAAAAAGGCGGCCGGGTCGAAGTTCTTGACGGGGGCGCCGAACGTGACCTCCAGCCCGATCTCCTCGAACTCCGGGATGTGCACGGCTCCCGACACGCCGTTCGCCGCGTTCTCCCACGCTTCGTCAGGTGAGTTGCCGACCGGGCAAATGATCCCCATCCCGGTTACAACCACACGTTTCAGTTCCACTGACTCATCCTCCGGTCAGGCTGCCAGGTGGCAAGGCCCCAATTCACTGAAATACAGTGCGCCGGCCGACTACACGGCTGGCTGCGCCATTATACCACCATGAGGCCGGTGCGCGTCGCCGGACGTCTGCTGCAGTTGTCTCGACCTGTAATAACCCGCGGCCTGCCCAAAGGTTACACGTTTGCGCCCCGCGCCGGGCATAAGGCATGGTATAATGGCGCGCCGGAGGCAGTCGAGCATAAGATCGGAAGAGCGTCGTGTAGGGAAAAGTGTAGGATAGGGTGTA
>CAZGLU010000589.1:0-1985 GCA_964526095.1 uncultured Anaerolineaceae bacterium
CCCCCCACCCTCTCCTACACTCTTTCCCTACACGACGCTCTTCCGATCTTAACCGTTCGAGTAGGCCATCGCGCCCGTGTAAAACGAGCCGATCTGGTTGTTCTCGCTGTCCGTGTTGGCGAAGAATGAGGCGGTGAACACGTCCGGGATGACGCGCACGCCGGAGGTATCCACGCCGTGCTGGCGCAGCCAGGCGTCGTAGTCCGCGAAGTCGCTGCCTGCCGTGCCCATCAGGATCGGGCGCTCGCCGAGCATCGCCAGGCTGAACGCGATGTTGGCGCCGATGCCGCCGTACTGGCGGGTGAGCGTCTCCACCAGGAAGCTGATGCTGATGTGGTCGAGCTTGTCGGGGATCAGGTGGTCGCGGAAACGACCGGGAAAGCGCATCAAATAGTCGTAGGCGATCGATCCACTCACAACAATTTTCATGGTCTGACCATCATCCCTGCGGCGCATCTGTTCGCGGCAAAACAGGCTCAGTATACCACGTTATCGCGGGCTGGCGATGGTCAGATCGTCCGGCGGGGCGCCGATTGCCGCGCTCCCCGGCGCGCGTTAGAGTCAGGGCGCGGTCGGTTCTGGGAGGAGGCGCGCGATGCTGTCGATCAGCAACATCTATGGTCACGGGTTTGACGAGGCAGGGTTGGCGGCGTTCGAGGCGCTGGGTTTCCGGCGCCGCCCCACGCCCTCAACCTATATGGGGGCGCAGGACTGTTATTTCATCGACTTCGCGCAGGGGCCTGCCCTGGAGCTGATCGTCGTCACCGACGACGCGGCCTACCGCGACTTCGTGCCGCCGGGCATGGTCCCGTACTGCCCCGGCATCTCGATCGTCGTGCCGGACGGGTCGCCCGCCGCGCTGGCGGACTATGAGGCGGCCTTCCGCGCGCTCGATCCGTACCGTCTGCACGTGCCCTACCGCGACGACACGGGTCCCGCCGCGCCGGGCTGGCATTACCTGAACTTTGCTGCGCCGCTCGTCCCCGATACGTTCATCTGGCTCACGGCCTTTGACGCGCCCCGGCCCGCGCCCGCGCGGCAGACGACGCACCCGAACGGCGTGCAGGGCGTCGTCGGCCTTGTGTTCGACGGCCCGCCCGGCGACCTGAGCGCGTTGGCCCGGCTTGCGGGCGTGCCGTGTGACGGCCCCCTGACGCTGGGCGGCGTGGCGGTGTGGCCCCGTGCCGCGCTGGCGGACGTTCCGCCCTCCACCGGCAAAGCGTTCCCGTTGAGCCTGCTCGTGCTGCGCGCGCCCGACCTCGGCGCCTTCGCGGACCGCGCCCACGCCCGCCCGGCATCGTTTGAGGGGCGGCCCGCCGTCCTGATCGAGCTGAACCCGCTGTGCTGGGACCTGTTGATCACGGCCTGACATGGCGCCGGGACCGGCCTTAAGTTGCGCCCTGGCCGGAGATGGTCTAGTGTTCTGATCGAGCGTGAAGCCCCTCAGGAGCGTGGTATGTTCGTTCGCCCGCCACTCGATTTCGCACCCGACGATCCGCCGCGCCTGTCGCCCGTCGTGCCAGGGCGGGCGGGCCGCGTGCGCTACTCGCTGGACGCCCTGCGCGAGCGGATCGAGCGGCAGTTCTACGACGAGACCGCGCACCGGGCCGACATCCTGGCCGAGTTGGACGGGCCGGAGGCGCAGCGCGCGCTGGTGCGCGAGGTGATGGATTACGTGCTGGCGGTCGAGGGCGTGCGGCTCGCCCCGGCGGACCGCGCGGCCCTGCTGGACGCCGCCCACCGCCACCTGTTCACCTTCGGCCCGCTGGACGACCTGCTGGCCGACGAGACGATCACCGAGGTGACCATCGACGGGCCGGACCGGATTCACGTCCGGCGCGGGGCGGGGTCGCTGGTGCGCGTCCCGGCGGCGTTCGAGGACGGCGCGCACCTCGCCAGGGTGCTGGCCCGGCTCCTGGCGGCGGCGGGCGCGGCCCTCACCCCGGACGCGCCGCTGGTCGAGGTCGGTGCGACGCTGGCCGGAC
>CAZGLU010000589.1:1995-2630 GCA_964526095.1 uncultured Anaerolineaceae bacterium
GACGCCGTGCGCGGAGCGCGGCGGTCGGCCCGCCGCTCAGCGCGGGCTTCAGCGCCACGATCCGCCTGCACCCGCGCGAGCCGCTGCCCCTGGATGCGCTGGTGCCGCCCGGTGCGGCGGACCTGCTGCGCGCGATCCTGGCCGCAGGCCACGGCCTGCTGATCGTAGGCGACGGCGGGACGGGCAAGACGACGCTCGCCGGTGCCTTGATCGCGGCGCTGTCCGCCGATGCGCGGCTTGCAACGGTTGAGCGCGCGGCGGAGCTGCCCCTGCCCGCCGACGCCGCCCGGCACGTGCCCGCGCCCGACGATCCGGACGGCCTCGCAGAGGCGGTGCGTGCGGCGCTGGACGAGTCGCCTGTGTGGCTCGCCATCGACGAGTTGCGCGGCGGCGATTCCGTCGCGGCCTGGGAAGCCCTCTCGCACCCGGACGCCCCGCGCGCCCTGTGGCTCCTGCGCGGCGATCCGTCACCGGAACGGCTGCGCGGCGCCCTGCTGATGCTGCTCCGCCGCGCGAACCCGTCGGTGGACGAGGCGGCGCTGCATCGCCTCGTGGCGGACCGGCTGCCGTTCGTCGCCGGGCTGCGCGTGGTCGAGGGCGTCGACTCGTGGCAGACGCTGCGCGCCGTCCTGGCG
>CAZGLU010000590.1:0-2628 GCA_964526095.1 uncultured Anaerolineaceae bacterium
ATCTCGTGACTGGAGTTCAGACGTGTGCTCTTCCGATCTGTGGTTCACGCACCGGCAGGTCAGCCTGGAGCTGCGGCTGGCGCTGGCGGCAGCGCGCTGGATCACGACCGCGACGGAGACGAGCTTCCCGATCGACAGCCCGAAGGTACACGTGATGGGCCACGGCATCGACACGGAACGCTTTGCCCCCGGCGATGAGCCGCGCGACGAGCCGCCGCTCGTGCTGGCCGTGGGGCGTGTCTCACCGATCAAGCACCATCACACCCTGCTCGACGCCGCCGCCCTGCTGCGCGACCGCTACGGCGATCCGCCGGTGCGCTTCGCCGTGGTCGGCACGACCGCTGCGCCCGGCGACGAGGAATACCACCAATCCCTGATCCGACGGCGCAACGAGTTGGGCTTCAGCGCCGAGTACTTCAAGTTCCTGGGCGCGCACGAGCCGGACGAGATGGTCCGGCTTTACCGCCGCGCCTCGATCGTGACGAACCTCAGCCCGGTCGGCCTGTTCGACAAGTCGGCGCTGGAGGCGATGCTCACCGCCACGCCGGTTATCGTCGCAAACCCGGCGTTCGGAGACCTGCTCGGCGAGCATCGGGGCGCGCTGCTGGTCGATAGCCCGGACGATGTGGCGGGCGTGGCGGACCGGATCGCGGCGCTGCTGGAATGCACGCCGGAGCAGCGCGCGGCGATGGGCCGCGACCTGCGCGCCCGGACCGCCGCCGAGCACGGCCTCGACCGCCTGATGGCGCGTATGGTCGCCCTGATGCGGGACGGTTTGCGGTGACGCCGCCGCGCCTGATCTACGCCGCCAACAACCGCCTGCCGACCGAGAAGGCGCACGGCCTCCAGATCGTGCAGATGGCCGAGGCGCTGGCCGGGGCGGGCTACAATGTGACGCTCGTCACGGCGCGCCGCCGCAACACGCCCGCGCTGCGGGGTGTGCGCGATCTGTGGGCATATTACGGCGTGGCGCGGTCCTTTGCCGTGCGCCGCTTGCCCTGCCTGGACCTGATCGATTCCGTCCCGCCGCGCTGGCAGCTCGTCCCCTTCGCGCTGCAAACGCTGACCTACCTGATCGCGCTCGCCGTGTGGCTGCTGCCGCGCCGCGCCGACGTGATCTTCACGCGGGACGTGTGGATCGCGGTGCTGGCGCGTGTGGTCAAGCCCCGCGCGGCGCTGGTGTACGAGGTCCACCAACTGCACGAGTCCGCGATCGGACGGCGCGCCCAGGCGTGGGTCGTGCGGCGGGCCTGCGTCGTGCCGGTGACGGCGCACCTGGCCGACCGGCTGCGCGAGCGCGGCGCGCGGCGTGTGCAGATCGAGCATGACGGCGTGCGTGCGGCGCGCTTCGATGAACTGCCCACGCGCGAGGACGCGAAGGCGGCGCTTGGGCTGCCGCCGGACGCGTTCGTGCTCGGCTACGTCGGGCAGCTTCACACGATGGGCATGGGCAAGGGCCTGGACACGCTGATCGACGCGGTGGCGTGGGCGGCGGGCCACGGCGCGGCGGTCGATCTGCTGCTGGTTGGCGGGCCGGAGGTGGGCGTCGAGGCGCTGCGGGCGCAGTGGGTTGCGCGCGGCCGGCCGGATGAGCGCCTCCACGCGGTCGGCCAGGTCGCCCCCGGCGAGGTGCCGCGCTATCTGGCGGCGATGGATGCCGGGGCATTGCCGCTGCCCTGGACCGAGCACTTCGCCTACTACGCCTCCGCGATCAAGCTGTTCGAGTACATGGCGGCGGGCTGCGCCGTGCTCGCCTCCGACCTGCCGGGTACGGCGGAGGTCGTGCGCGACGGCGAGTCCGCGCTGCTGTGCCCGCCCGGCGACGCGGCGGCCTTCGGCGCGGCGATCGTGCGGCTGGCGCATGACCCGGCGCTGCGGGCGCGGCTGGCGGCGCAGGCCCGGCGCGACGTGCTCGCGTATACCTGGGAGGCGCGGGCGGGGCGCATCCGGGCGTTCGTCGAGGGGGGTGCGGGATGCGCGTCGCGTTCCTGACGCCGGAGATCGACGCGGCCTACGGCTGGGCGCGCTACGCGCACGATCTGGCGGCGGCGCTGGCGGCGCAGGGCGTGGACGTGATCGCGCTGACGCAGCGCGGCGCCCGGGCCGGTCCGCCCGGCGTGCCGGTCCGTGATGTGCTGCCGCAGCTTGTCCCGCCGGTCCGCCTCTTTTTGGCGCGCCTGCTGGCGGCGCTCCCATCGGCGCGCGGTGCGTTGCGCGGCTGCGACGTGGTGCACGTCGTCGCGGAGCCGTACGCCCCGCTCGGCGCGTGGCTGGCAAGCGGGCGGCCCCTGGTCGTCACCGCGCACGGCACGTACGTCCCGCAGACGGCGCGGCGGCGGCTGGCCGGGCCGCTCTACCGGCGTGCGTACCGCCGCGCGCACCTGATCGCGGTCAGCGACTACACGGCGGCGCAGGTCCGGGCGGCGCTGCCCGGCGCGGCGCTCACCGTGATCCGCAACGGCGTCCATGCCGCGCGCTTCGAGGCGCCCGCGCCCGCGCCCCTCAAGCACGGCCCGACGATCCTGGCGTCGGGCGGGATCAAGGCGCGCAAAGGCACGCACCTGCTGGTCGAGGCGCTCGCCCTCGTGCGCGAGACCGTGCCGGACGCGCGCCTCGTCGTGACCGGGC
>CAZGLU010000591.1:0-2624 GCA_964526095.1 uncultured Anaerolineaceae bacterium
AGCTGGACCCGCTCTCCGACGTGTGGATATTCCTGGACCTCTCGCGCTCGTCCCTGGTCGAGCGCGTTCCGGGCAACAACGGCGCCTACGTGTACACGTCCCCGACCGCGCTCCCGCCCTCGACTGAGGAATACGGCGTCACGATCGCGGCCTCGCTCGCGCGTTACTTCGTGGACAAGGGGCGCGCCCTCGGCTTCGCCACCTACGCGCCGCGCCGCGAGATCGTCCAGCCCGATCGCGGGCCGCGCCAGCTTACGCGCATTTTGGAGATCCTGGCGGTCGCACGCAGCGCGACGGACCTGACCCTGCGCCAGATGCTCGCGCTGGAGGCCAACTACCTGTCACGCGGGACAACGGTCGTCGTGGTGACGGCCTCCATCGATCCGGACTGGATCACGGAGGCCCACATGCTCGCGCGACGGGGCATCCACACGACGTGCGTCCTGATCGATCCGCGCAGCTTCGGCGCGCCCGATGCTGGCGCAGCGCGCGTGCGCGACATGATCGAGACGGCGGGCGTGCAGGTGTACACCGTCCAGCAGGACGACGACCTCACCGCCGCGCTCAGCTTCCGCAGTGGGCTGCGGGCCGGCGCACGGGGCTGACGCCGTGCGTGCCCGCGCGGCCTTGCATCGAACAGGCAGCGTCGCATGACTGTTTCCCACCCTTCGCCCCGGTTTCAACGCCGCCTGCTCTATCTGGCGGTCTTCACCGGCGGCATGACGACCCTCGCGGTTGAGTTTTCGGCCTCGCGTCTGCTCGGCAACATCTTCGGCACGAGCAACGTCGTGTGGGCCAACATCGTCGGCCTGATGCTGATCTACCTGAGCGTGGGCTATTTCGTGGGCGGCCGCTGGGCGGATCGCTCGCCGCACTACACGACGTTCTACCGGATCATCGCCTGGGGTGCGTTCCTGAGCGGGGTCGCGCCGCTCGTCGCCCAGCCCGTGCTGCGGGCCGCGGCGCGCGCCGTGCAGGGCTACGACGCGGCGGTGGTGGTCGGATCGTTCGTCAGCGTGCTGATCCTGTTCTCCGCGCCGGTGACCCTGCTCGGCTGCCTGTCGCCGTTCGCCATCCGGCTCTCCATCCGCGACATCGAGGAGGCGGGCGGCACGACGGGGCGGCTCTACGCGATCTCGACCTTCGGCAGCATCATCGGCACCTTCACCCCGGTCCTGTTGCTGATCCCCGCCGTGGGCACCGCGCGCACGTTCCTGATCTTCGCCGGGCTGCTGCTCGCGTTAGGGCTATACGGGCTGTGGCTGCAAAACCGCCGGGCGGCGCTGCGCCTGCTCTGGATGCCGCTTGCGCTGGCGGCCCTGGCGGTCGCCGTGCTCAGCGGCCCCCTGCGCCCCGCGCCGGAGGGCATGACCCTGCTGCATGAGGCGGAGACAGCCTACAACCTCGTACAGGTTGTCGAGGACGAGGCGGGCTACCGCTACCTGCTGCTGAACGAGGGCCAGGGCATCCACTCGCAGTGGCACCCCACCGACCTGATCTACGAGCGCACGTGGGACTTCTTCCTCGTCGGTCCCTACTTCAACGACCCGCCCTACACGCCGGACCGGGTCGAACGGATCGCGATCATCGGGCTGGCGGCGGGCACCATCGCCCTCCAGCACGACGCCGCCTACCCCGGCCTGCCGATGGACGGCATCGAGATCGATCCGGGCATCGTTGAGGCCGGGCGCGAGCACATGGGCATGACGCTGCCCAACCTCAACGTCATCGTGGAGGACGGGCGCTACGGCCTCACGCAGCTAGGCGGCGGTTACACCATGATCGGCATCGACGCCTACCGCGTCCCCTACGTGCCGTGGCACCTGACGACCGTCGAGTTCTTCGAGGAGGTGCGTGGGCATCTGGCGCCGGACGGGGTGGCGATCATTAACGTGGGGCACACCACGACCGACCGGCGGCTGGTCGAGGCGCTGACCGCAACCCTGCTGAAGGTGTTCCCCACCGTGCACACCCTGGACGTGCCCAACTCGTACAACACGATCCTGGTCGGCACGCGCCAGCCGACCCAGGCCGCAAACCTCGCCGCGAACCTCGCCGCCCTGCCTACCGACGCCAGCCCGGTGCTGCGTGCCGCGCTGCAAAGCGCCGCGCTGTCGCTCGTCCCGACCGTCCCCTCAAGCATGGTCTTCACCGACGACCGCGCCCCGGTCGAGTGGATCGTAGACTCGATGGTGATCGAGTTCGTGCTTGAAGGCGGCATCAACGAGTTGGCGCCCTGATATGACCACGCCGGACACCGCCCCACCCCCGCGCCCGGAGCGCGCTACGCCGCTGCCCGCCGCCCTTGTGAACGCGCTGCGCTGGCTGCTTATGCTCGGGCTGCCGGTGTTCCTCGTCCTGACCGGGGTGCGGCTGGTGATGACCGAGACCTTCCTGACGATCGAGTACCGCCGCCCCGGCTTCCCGGCGGACCGCTACGGCTTCACGCAGGAAGACCGGCTGCGCTATGCGCCCTACGCGGTCCGGTACCTGCTCAACGACGCCGGGATCGAGTACCTGGGCGACCTCACACTGGACGGCGGGCCGATGTACACCGACCGGGAGCTGCGGCACATGGCGGATGTGAAGGTCGTCACGCGGGCGGCGCTGGCCGTGCACCGCGT
>CAZGLU010000592.1:0-2219 GCA_964526095.1 uncultured Anaerolineaceae bacterium
CACCCTATCCTACACTCTTTCCCTACACGACGCTCTTCCGATCTCACCACCGACAGCACGCATTCGCAGAAGATGGCGTCGAGCGACCGGGCGGCGAGCGGGATGTGTTCGCCGGAGGCTTGCAGCAGGTCCAGGGCCGGATGCTCGCGCCGCCCTCGCCCGAGTAACTTGCTTGAGATGTCGATGCCGAGGGCGCGGTGCCGGGCGGCGAGTTCGCTCACCGTCGCGCCCATGCCGCAGCCCAGGTCCAGGACCGCCGCCCCTGGGGGCAGGTTGCACGCCGCCTCGAGCCGCCGGGTGAGGGCGAGGCTGCCGGGCCGGAGCGTGCCGCCGACCGCCTGGATCAGCGTTTCCTGCTCGTACAGCCGCACTACTTGTCCTCCAGCATCTGCTCGACCTCTGCCATCTTGCCCAGAGCCAGGTCCTCCGAAACCAGCACGAAGCCGCATTGAGGGCACCTGTACAGATCGACGGGAAACTCACTCCCCAGGTAGGCCACGGTGACTTTCCCCAGCTCAAGCGGGATGTTGCATTTCGCGCACATCCACTCCGCCGCTTTCGGATCGGTTTCGGCGTTACTCATGTTTGATTTCCATCCGGTGGCTGTAGGCGTTGTGAACCACAAAGGCATCCGCCTGAGGCGCGTATTCCACCCAGAACGTCACGTTGCCCAACCGGTGCGAGGCCAGGAAGTGCCGGGTGTCCGGGTGCAGGAGCTTGTTGCCGCTTGCTTCGGCGTGATGGATCACCAACTGGATATCTTCGACCAGGATCAGCCGTTGGTCCAGGCGTTCCTGGACGGACGCTGGAATGATCAACAGGATCTTTTCGTGTTCGGGCAGTTCGGCCATCTGTTCACCCCAGTAGTCTTGCAGGAGCTTTCGTTTGAGCCACGCGCGGTTACGGTGCCGTTCCGAATACCCTACCGCCTGGCGCCTCTCGCCGCCAAACAGGATGTCCAGCACGTGCAGCGTGCGCTTCCCCTGCGCGACGAAGAAATCCCGGCATACCGCGCAGTAGGTGACGTAGTCGCGGTCGCTGGCGTCCACCCGCCCCCGCACGACCTCTTGCGCCAGCGGCGGGTTCGCCAGCCACATCAGCCCGCCGTAGCTGCAACACTCGGTTCGCTCCCGGCTGAGGGCCAGTTCCTCGATCTGGTACCCTGCCCGCTGCACCAGCCGCCGCACGCTGTCCTGCACGCCCGTTTGGTAGCGCGCCGTGCACGGGTCGTGGATCGCCACGGTGCCCGCCGCGTTGACCTGCTCCGGTAGCGGGTGCTGCTCGAGGATCTCCCACAGTGAGGTAATCTCGACCTCAGGCATCTGGCTTTGAAAGATCTGGTAGCAGCTTGAGCAGGCCAGGATGACGGTCGGTGTGCCCATCTCCCCCAGGTTACGCGTGATGTCCGCGCGCATCTCGGCCACCCGGTCGGTTCGGCCCGCCCAGTCTGCCGGGGCGCCGCAGCAGTCCAGCATCAGGCCGACCCGCCCGCCGAGCGACTGCCGCAGGTGGGCATAGACGCGCTCGACGTGATGCGGCGACGACCCGGCCAGTTGGCAGCCGGGGAAGAACACGTACTCGCTGGTGGTGGTGCCCGGTGCGTTTCGGCTCAAGGCGAACTTTTCGCCGTGGCTGAACGCCATGTCCCGCAGGGCGAAATCGTGCGCCGACGGGGGCATGCGCTCCTGCGCGACCATGGTCTGGCGCGCATCCTTGCAGATCGCCGCCATATCGACGTCTTCCGGGCAGACCTCCGCGCACAGCCCGCACAGGCTGCACGAGTTGATCAGTTTGTTGGCGTGGCGCGTGCCCATCACGATCGACAGGTTGTTGTAGATCTGCCGGATGTACCGTTTGGGGTAGCTCCCGAACTGGGCCAGATACGCGCAGGCCTTGACGCATTCCAGGCATTCACAGCGGATGCAGCGTTGTGCCTCCCGCATGGCTTCGTCCCGGCTGTAACCCGCGCCGGGATCGGACGCCGTGACCACCGGCAGCGGCTCGATGCCCGCCAGGCTGGTGTACAGCCGCGTGGTATACGCCCCCTCGTTCTGCCGCCCCGCCGTCAGCGAGACACGTTGCAGGTGGCGGTCGATCGAGATCGCCGCCCGCCGCCCGTCCGCTACCGACCGGATCGGGGAATAGTCCCCGTGGAGCAGGCTGCCTCCGGCAATACAGCCCGCTGCATGAGCGGCGACTGTGACCGGATCGACGCCGTC
>CAZGLU010000592.1:2229-2624 GCA_964526095.1 uncultured Anaerolineaceae bacterium
GCCCGCCGAGCGTTGGCTCGGCCTCGAACACGCTGACCGCGTACCCCTTGCGCAGCAGGTCGAACGCGGCGGTGAGTCCGCTCAGCCCGCCCCCGACGATCGCCACCCGCTTCCCGCGCGGGGGCAGTTTCGAGATCGGTTCGGGGGCCGGTTCGCCAAACGTCAGGCACGCGCGCTCCAGCGCGGCCACGTCGAGCGCCCCGCTGGCCTCGCCCCGCTTGCAGACGTCTCGGCAGGGTTGCTCGCAGATCTGGCTGATGATGTGGGGGAACGGCAGGGTTTTCCGGATGATCTTCTGCCCGGCGGCGAAGTTCCCCTCGCTGACTTCGACCATCATCGCCCGGACGTCCACATGCACCGGGCAGCCCGCCGTGCACGCAGGCGCGCAATCCTGG
>CAZGLU010000593.1:0-2621 GCA_964526095.1 uncultured Anaerolineaceae bacterium
TCTCGATCTGGATCATCATCGTGTTGTTGATCACGCTCGACTCGACGGCGGAGAGCGTGCGCTGCGTGTGGTTCCACAGCGTAAAGGTGAACGCGGTGTTGACCACGGCCAGCCACGCGATGATCGCCCAGCTTTGCAGGCTGAGCGGCGGGATGCCCTGGGTGATCGCGCCCGCTGCCAGCAGCGCGAGCGAGCCGATGCCCATGCTGATCACCGTCACGATCAGGGGCGGGATGGTGGCGCGGCGGTTGATGCTGCGGCCCAGGACCGTCGCCAGCGAGTAGGAGAGGACGCCCGCCAGCACGATCAGCAGGCCGAGCACCTCCCGCGCGGGCAAGGTCGCGGGGTAGAAGTAGACCAGCACGCCGCCGAGGTACAGCGCCAGCCCGATCCACTGGAGCAGCGTCGGGCGCTCGCTGAGCAGCGCGATGCCCAGCAGCGCGACCATCGGGGAGCCGAAGCTCAGCAGCAGGCTGGTCGTGATCGCCGGGAGCCGGTCCAGGCCCATGAACTGCGCGCCCTGCGCGACGGAATAGAGCAGCAGGCCGAGCACGAGCAGGTAGGCCCAGTCGCGCCGCGACAGCGCGCGCACCGCGCCCATGCGCCCCGACCGGGCGAGCAGCGGCAGCAGCGTCAGGGAGGCGAGCGTGTAGCGCAGCCCGGCGAACGTCAGCGGAGGCATGTCTTCCAGCCCGAACTTGATGAGCACCCACGACGTAGACCACAGGAAGGTGACGAACAGCGCCTGCAAGACGGCGCGGAGATGGGCGGATGGTTCAGGGGACATGCAGGCCCTCCAGGCTCAAAAAAAGGATAGAGACGCGTTGAAACGCATCAACCTATCCCCTCTGGCATTTTGTGCCTCAAGGTGCCTGCCGCGTACCGGCTTTCTGTCGCGCTCGGTCCAGGCCCGGCGCAGACCGGCGGAACCCTAGCGACCCTTCAGTTGACGTGATGCCCCCATCTTAGCGCGAAGTGGTGGCGCTGCCAAATCCGGCTGAGCGGCGTCGAGAGCGGGGGAAAGTGGGCCGGTCGGCCCAGTCGAGATCCCCCGATTGCATCATGCCCTCCGGCCCCGGATGTGGTTTGATGAGGGGTAAAGATCGCCCGGCAGAGCCGCAGCCAGGAGGGACACCATGGCCGACAAGCAGCACCTCGAGGGGGATCGCGATCGCGCCCGGCGCGAGCCGATCTTTGAAGACGCCGACTGGCCGGATCTGAACCGCGCCGAACTGGCGGACCGTGACGCGATCGGCGACGACTTCAGCAGCAACCGGGGCATGGACGCCTCAAAGGACACGCTCGCCCAGGTCCCGCAGAAGCGCATGGAAGCCTACACACGCAGCAAGGCGACCAACATCGACCAGGTGATCAACCAGGGCAATATCTGAGCGGGGGCCAGACCTCACCCCGCTCACGTGCGCTCGCTGCCCCTCTCCAACTTGATTGGAGAGGGGCGAAACGCGTCCCCCAGGCCCTTTGCCCAACCCTCACCTTGCGTGGGGCAGGGACCCGTGTGGATAGGGGGCGTAGCAGCGCGCAGCACGTTTAGGTTCCCGTGCCGGGTTCCAGCCAGTACTCGCCGGGGAGGCCCTCCGCGATCCAGCCCTCGACGCCGGTCGTGGTGCGGATCAGCCACCAGCGCCACCCGTTAGCCGGGTCGCACACCGGCCCGCTGAGCACGTCGAACGGCTTGCCCGGCTGCAAACGCGTCACCACGTTGGCCTCGCCGCCCTCAGTCGTCGGCGCGGAGCGCACGCGGCTGGGCAGCGGCGGGTCGAACGTGACGCGGCCCGTCCCGCCGGGCACGAGCCGGGGCGGCGGCGCGCCGGGGCAGTCGATGGGGCCGGTGTCGAACGGCTCGATCCAGCGTGCGTCGCCCTGGCCCTCCCCGATCCAGCCGCTCCAGGCGTTCGCCGCGCTCACCCCGCGCACCTCATACCACAGGACTCCATCCAGGCAGACAGGGCCGCCCTCCACGGCGAACGTCAGGCCGGGCGGCAGCGAGCGCACCACCGGCGCCTCGAAGCCCGGCGACTGGCGCACGCGCGTCCCCTCGGCGGGGTAGAGCGTGGTGCGGCCCCCGGCGCCGATCGTCATGCGTGACTCGAAGCCGTTGCAGCTTGCGGACGGCGTCTCCAGGGAATGGGTCGGGCCTGGCTCGACCGGGTCCGTGGCGACGAGCGTGATCGCGCCGGAGGGTAGGGCCGGTGTGCTCCCGGCGGGCGAGGCGGTGGGCGTGTAGCCCGCGCCCGGCCCGGCGACGACCGCCGGTGGGCCGGGGTCCTCGTCCATCAGCCGGGGCAGGAGGATGGACCCCACAAGCACGGCGCTTCCGAGGGCGAGCAGCGCCAGGGCTGCGGCCAACCGGCCCGTTCGCCTACCACGACGCGGCGCGGCGGGGGGTGGGGCGGCGATGACCGGCGGCGGTGTGATGCCCGGCCCGGCGCGAAGCGGGGCCTGGGGCGGTGGGGCCGCCGGGCGTGCGGGTGCGGGCGGCGCGGGCATCGTGACGTCACCGAGCGCCTCCGCCGAGACACGTGGCAGCGCCGCCTGTAGGCGGTCGGGGGGCAGGCCCGCGACCGCGCGGTGCAGGTCCGACGCCAACCCCTGCACGTCCG
>CAZGLU010000594.1:0-2611 GCA_964526095.1 uncultured Anaerolineaceae bacterium
GGGGTCAGGCCCCGTCGCGTGGGGATCTGCCTCAGGCGGTCGAGGGCCGCGCGCAGGTGGGCGTCCGTCGGCAGGCGCAGGCGGTGGTACCCGGCCTCCCAGACGCGCACCAGTGCCCCGCCCCGGACCGGGTTATAGGCCAGCACGGCGTCCAGCGCGTCGTCATCGTCCGTGCGCCGGATCGCGTCCCACAGCCGCGCCGCGCCCGCCGCCTTGACCTGCGCGACGAAGCGGCTGAGCGCCTCCGCGCCCACCGGCCCGACCACGAGCTGCACGGCGTCCGGCACGACGAGGTAGCCCCACAGGCGCCCCGGCGCGTCGGGACGGCAGCCTTCCAGCGCGGCGACCATGTCCCGCGCGAGGCGTGGTGCGGCCAGCAGCGGCGCCCGCCCGCGCACGGTCAGGATCGCCTGCGCGTAGGGCGTCCCGGTCTGCTCACGGGGCATGGGCCACCCCTCGCCGCCGGATTTTAATCCAACTATTAGCTAACGACCATATTATTCTCATTATCGTCTTAAAAACTGGTATGATAAAGGGACAAGACCCCGGAAAGGACGACCCCCATGCGACCCAAACCCGGCCTCCTCACTGGTGCCTTGCTCGCCCTCCTGCTCACGCTGTCGCTCATGGCCGCCCTTTACCTGGCCGACCGGGCCGCCGGGCTGCCCTTCGTCCCGTTCGACCTGTTCGACTGGATCGCGCGCCGCCTGCCCGGCGACGTGATCACGCGCGGCATCGACACGATGGTCGCTCTGATCAACGACCTGAGCCTGGGCGAGACGTCCAGCACGGCCAAGACGCTCGAAACGCTGATGGCGCTGGCGCTGTTCCTGGCAGGCGGCGGCGTCGCGGGGACGCTGCTGTTCGCCGTGCTGCGCCGCGTGGACGGTGCCCGCGGCCCTGCCGCGCCCTATGTCGCCGGGCTGCTGGGCGGTGCGGTCCTCGGCCTGCCGCTCATCGCGATCAGCCAGGGCGTCAACACCACCGCCACCGCCCCGGATTCGACGCGGGTGCTGTGGCTGGCTGCCGCCTTCCTGGCGTGGGGGGCCGGGATCGCCTGGGCCTACCTGCGCCTGAACGCCCTGCCCGCCGCGCGGGACGCGGGCGAGCCGCCGGGCGTCGAGCGCCTCAGCCGCCGCGCCTTCCTGGTGCGGGTGGGCGGCACCACGGCCACGCTGACCGTGGTGGGCGCCGGCGTCGCGGCCTATCTGGAATGGCGCGACAACCAGCAGTACGAGGCCCGCGTCGCGCGGAACCGGGCCGCCGCCGTGCCGGATGATCTGCCCAACGCCAGGGCCGCAGTCGAGCCAGCGCCCGGCACGCGGCCTGAGTATACCCCGCTGGAGTCCCACTACCGCATCGACATTAACCTGCGCCCGCCGGAGATCGACGGCGACACGTGGCGGCTGCGCATCGATGGGCTGGTCGACCGGCCCGCCGAGCTGACGCTGGACGACCTGCGCAGCAATTACGAGCCGCTGGACCAGTACGTGACGCTGGCCTGCATCTCCAACCCGATCGCGGGCGACCTGATCGGCACGACGCGCTGGACCGGCGCATCCCTGCGCGACGTGCTGGCCGACGTCGGCGTGCAGGACGGGGCCACGCACCTCCGCATCCGCTCCGGGGACGGGTTCCATGAGACGCTCGCGCTCGACATCGCCATCAGCGACCCGCGCGTGATGCTCACCTACGACTGGGACGGCGTGCCGCTGCTCCACGGGCACGGCTTCCCGCTGCGGATCTACATCCCCGACCGCTACGGCATGAAACAGCCGAAGTGGATCACCGACATCGAGGTGGTGGACCACGACGAGGACGGCTACTGGGTCGAGCGCGGCTGGGACCGCGAGGCCCGCATGCGCACCACCTCAGTGATCGACGTCGTGGCGGCGGACATGGCCTACGAGCAGGACGGGCGCACGTTTGTGCCCATCGGCGGCATCGCCCACGCGGGCGCGCGGGGGATCGCAAGCGTCGAGGTACGCGTGGACGACGGCGAGTGGGTCCCGGCGCAGTTGCGGCAGCCGCTCTCGGATACGACGTGGGTGATCTGGCGCTACGACTGGCCGTTCGAGGCGGGCAGCCACCGCTTTGCGGTCCGCTGCACCGATGGCGAGGGCACGCCGCAGACGACGGACAACAACCCGACCAAGCCCAGTGGCGCGACGGGCATCCATTCGCTGACGCGCGAGTTGTGAGGCGGTCCGGCTGCGGCCAGAGGGAGGTGTGGGGAGCGTCCCCCGCACCTTAAATTTTCAAGATGGAAATTGACTTTAACCCGAAAATGGGCGTAAGATAGTGGTAGAACAGACGTTCTATTCTGATCTAAGGAGAGATACATGGCAGCCAACAACGACAACCAGACTCGCATTCACCGCATCAGCCCCTGCCTATGGTACAACGATCGGGCCGAGGAGGCAGCGCACTTCTACACTTCCATCTTCCCCAACTCCAGGATCGGCAGCATTACCCGCTACCCTGAAGGGACGGAGGAAACGACCGGCAAGCCCGCCGGAACGGTCATGACCGTGACGTTTGAGCTGGACGGTTACCAGTTCCAGGCAGATCGGAAGAGCACACGTCTGAACTCCAGTCACCGCTCATTATC
>CAZGLU010000595.1:0-2598 GCA_964526095.1 uncultured Anaerolineaceae bacterium
GATAATGAGCGGTGACTGGAGTTCAGACGTGTGCTCTTCCGATCTGTTCATCTGGAAGTACACCAGCGACACCGCCGTGCAGATCAGCACGAAGATGAAGAACACCCGGTCTTGCAGCACGCGCCCATAGCCGCGAAACGTCTGGACCAGCGTCTCCGGTTGGTGCTCCGCGCCGGATGCAGCGTGATCCGGCTTCGTCTCCGGGATGAACAGGAACAGCAGCACCGCCGTGATGATGCTCGCCACCGCGTCCACGCTGAACACCAGCACGTACGAGATGCCCGCCAGCAGCCCGCCGAGCGCCGGGCCGACGACCAGCGCCAGGTTGAACAGGACCCGGCTGAGTCCGAAGCCCTCCGAGCGTTTTTCCTCCGGCAGCAGGTCGGCCTTCATCGACTGCCACGCCGGGGTCGCGATGCTGTCCGCGATGCCTAGCCCGGCGGCGAAGAAGCACACCAGCGTGAAGCTGTCCGCCAGGACGACCGCCACGTTGCCGAGCGCGCTCACCACCAGCCCGAACAGCACGACCGGCTTGCGGCCCATACTGTCCACCAGTGCGCCGCCGAGCGTGCTGCCGACGAAGCCCGTCGCGGCGAAGATCGCGAACACGATCCCCGCCCGCGCCATGCTGATGTCGAACTTGTCCGTGAGGAACAGGGCGAAAAAGGTCAGCAGCAGCGTGTTGCCGACCATGTCGATGAAGGCGGCACCCATCAGGACCCAGAACTGGCGCGGGTAATCGTCGTAGAGGGTGCGGACTTGGTTCAAGCGCATGGCGCGATCTCCATCTCGACGGCGTGAGGGCGGGCAGCGGGCGGCCGCTCCGATACAACTCCTATTTCAACGCCCAGGTGACAACGCGCGGCTTACCACGACGCGCAACGGACATCCGTGCCGGGATGATCACTGCTTTCCACAAAAAGCCACCGGACCACCTTTCCGTCGGCTTAGTATATCCAAAACGGGGATTTCCGCTGGCCGTTCCCCTGGAGAACCGGCCCGCCTGCCGCGCGTGGCGGCGATGCGGTTCTGCCCCTTGCGGCGCGTCCGAGAGTGATGTAGGCTCTGCCCCATGCGAGAGACACAGGCCATCATCGAACGGGTGCGCCGCGTATCGGCGGTGCTCCAACACCTGGAATTGTCGGTTGATCCGGCGCTGGCACAGATGCAGCCCGGTCAGTCGCTGCTCGCCGCGCCGCTGGAGCCGGACGGCTGGGCGCCGTACCTGCGCGAGCAGTGGCTCCCCGTGGACGCGCAGGGCACGCGCATCACCGTCGAGCGGCCGGGCGCGATCCGCTACCTGCCGGGCAGCGCCGTGAGCCTGCTGGCGCCGGTCGGGCGCGCGATCCCGCTGCGCCCCGGCGTGCGCCACGTCCTGCTGATCGCGGAGGATGCCACGCCCACGCCGCTGATGTGGGTCGCGCGGCGGCTCGTGCGCGACGGCGCGGCGGTGACGCTCGTGCTCGCCGGGCGTGCGCTGGAGTACCCGTTGGAGCAGTTCCCCGCCGAGGTCGAGATCCTGCGCGGCGATACGCACTGGTCGTGGCCGGAGCAGGTCGAGATGCTGACCTGGGCCGAGCAGGTCATCGCGCTCGCGCCGGTCTACGCCCAGGCGGAGGCGTACGGCCGCCTCTACCACGCGATCGCGCAGCTCCGGCACAACGCCGTGCCCGACGATTTCGCGTGCGGGCTGTTCTACCAGCGGCTCGCCTGCGGCACGGGCGCGTGCAGCGCGTGCCTGATCGGCGCGCGGGACAGGGACAGGCTGGCCTGCGTCGATGGCCCGGCGCTTGACTTGAAGGACGTGCGATTCTGATGGCTGATCCCACCCCCGGCGGCGTGCTGTTCGTCGGCGCGCACCCGGACGACGAAACGGTAATGGCGGGCGGCATCTTGGCCCTGTTGCACGCGCGCGGCGTGCCGACGCACCTGCTCTGCGCGACGGACGGCAGCGGCGGCGAGTCGGGCGGCGTGCCGGAGGCGGACACCCCCGACGCGCTGGCCCGCGTGCGCAAGGCGGAGCTGCTGTGCGCGGCGGAGGCGCTCGGCGTGACAAGCGTCACGCTGCTGAACTACGTCGATCCGCGCGTGGGGCCGGACGAGGAGCTGTTCGGCTTCGAGGCGGACGAGGCGACGCTGGCAGGGCAGATCGCTGACGTGATCCGCGAGAAGGGCGTAACCGTCGTGCTGACCCACGGCACCGACGGGGAATACGGCCACCCGGCGCACCGGCAGGTCAACCGCGCCACGGTCCGCGCCGTGCGGACGCTTGCGCCCGACACCCTGCTGTACACCGTCGCCGCCGCGCTGCCGGACGTCGAGGACCGGCTTCAGAACGAGAGCGACCCCGCCCACCTGCGCCTGGACGTTTTGCCCTGGTTCAACGCGAAGCACGCCGCCTACGTCTGCCACCGCACCCAGCACGCGCTGTTCATGCGGCGGCGGAAGCTGACCGACGTGCGCGACGCCGTGCGGCTGGTCGAGTCCGTGCGGCGCGTCTGGCCGGAGACGCCCGGCGCGCCGGATGACTGGTTCGCGCGGGCGCTGCTCGACGGCGGCGCGGTCCGCGTGACGCCCACGGCGGAAGGGGCGGAGTGA
>CAZGLU010000596.1:0-2583 GCA_964526095.1 uncultured Anaerolineaceae bacterium
TCGAAAACCCGGCAGGCGGTTTACGGCTGTGTGGCGTACTGAGTACGGCCGCCGGTAGGACTCGTTGCAATTCTCGGTAACGCTATACGATAGGAACACAATGGCACAAAAGAAACTCCGTATCATCCCCCTCGGCGGCGCGGGGGAAATAGGCAAGAACATGACTGTCTATGAGTATGGCCGCAACATCCTGATTGTCGACTGCGGGGTGATGTTCCCCGATAACGAGATGTACGGGATCGACCTGGTCCTGCCTGACTTCGAGTACGTGGTGCAGAACCAGGACCGCGTGCGCGGCATCGTGCTGACGCACGGGCATATGGACCACATCGCCGCGCTGCCGTACCTGCTGCGCGACATCAAGGTGCCGGTTTACGGCACCCCGCTGACGCTGGGGCTGGTCGACCGGCAGTTGAAGGAGAAGGGCCTGAGCGATCGCGCGGACCTGCGCGTGCTGCGCGCTAAGGATACGTTGCAGTTCGGCCCGTTCGAGGTCACCCCCTTCGCGGTGGCACACTCCATCCCGGATTCCGTCGGCTTCGTGATCAAGACGCCGGTCGGCACGCTCGTGCATACGGGCGACTACAAGCTGGACGAAACCCCGGCAGGTGGGCACAAGACCGACCTGGACACGCTGCGCGACCTGACGCGCGACGGGGTGCTGGCCCTGCTTGGCGACAGCACCAACGCCGACAAGCCCGGCCGCACGCCGACCGAGCAGGTGGTCAGCCAGACGCTCGACCGGCTGCTGGCCGAGGCGCAGGGGCAGCGCGTGATCATCACGACGTTTTCCTCCGTGCTGGCGCGCCTTCAGGAGATCCTGTACCTGGCGCACAAGCACGGCCGCAAGGTCGCCCTGACCGGGCGCAGCCTCATCGAGAACATCAAGCTTGCGAGCGAGCTGGGCTACCTGGACGTCCCGCCGAAGCTCCTGGTGGACATCAACGCCCGCGTCCCGCACGGCAAGCTGCTCGTGCTGTCGACCGGCTCGCAGGGTGAGCCGCGCTCGGCGCTGAACCAGATCGCGAACGACGAGCACCGGCACATTCACGCTGGCCCCGGCGACCTGATCATCATCTCCGGCGGCACGATCCCCGGCAACGAGGAAGTCGTGAGCACGATGCTCAACAAGCTGTTCGAGCGCGGCGCGAACGTGATCTACGGCGCGATGGAGACCGTGCACGTGTCCGGCCATGGCCGCCGCGACGAGATGCGTGCGATGATCGAGGCCGTCCGGCCCAGGTACGTGATCCCGCTGCACGGCGAGCCGCGTCACCTCTACCTGCACGGCCAGTTGGCTCAGCAGGCAGGCATCCGCCCGGAGAACGTCTTCGTGCTGAAGAACGGCATGGAGTGGGTCACCGATGGGCGGACGGCGTCGGCCCGGCAGGCGCTTGAGGTCGATGACGTGTACGTGGACGGGCGCCTGGTCGGTGAGATCGGGGAGATCGTCATGCGGGACCGGCAGCGGCTCTCACAGGACGGCTTCATCGTGGCGCTGATCCCGGTCAACGCGCAGAACCGCCTCGTCGGTGAGCCGCAGATCGTCAGCCGGGGCTTCGTGCACGTCAAAGAGGCCGAGGCGCTTCTCGAGGCGGGCCGCGCCGAGATCAAGCGCCAGTACAGGCAGGGCCTGCGCGGCGTTCAGCGCGCGCTGGAGGACTTCTTCTACCGGGAGACTCAGTCCCGGCCCGTGGTCCTGCCTCAGTTTATCCGGGTCTAGGCCGGGTGTCTGCCCGCCTGATGATGACGATGAATGGGGTTCCCATGCCAGACATGACTGCACGGCAGCACGGCACGGTCAAGTGGTACAGCAAGCGGCGCGGCTTCGGCTTCCTGACGCCCGACGGCGCGCGCGAGGACGTCTTCGTCCACTATTCGGCGCTGCGCGGCGACCTCGGCTCCCGGCTCCACGAGGGGGACCGGGTGAGCTTCGGCGTCGAGCAGCGTAAGAACGGCCCCTCGGCCACCGAGGTAACGCCCCTGGACGCGGGGGGACCGGCCCCTGAACCGGCCCGTCCGGCGTCCGAGGGGTTCGCGGCGCTCGGCCTGCTGCCGTCGCTGCTGCGTGCCGTGGACGAGGCGGGCTACGAGGCGCCGACGCCGATCCAGGTGCAGGCCATCCCGCCCGTGCTGGACGGTCGTGACGTGATCGGCTGCGCCCAGACGGGCACGGGCAAGACCGCCGCCTTCGCGCTGCCGATCTTGCAGCGGCTTTCGGCGGGCGACGGGCGCAACGGTAAGTCGAAGCGTGCGACACGCGTCCTTGTGCTGTCGCCCACGCGCGAGCTGGCCCTTCAGATCGCGGAGAGCTTCCGCACCTATGGACGGCACACCGGTCTGACGAACGCCGTGATCTTCGGCGGCGTGGGGCAGAACCCGCAGGTTCAGGCCCTCCGGCGCGGCGTGGATATCCTCGTCGCGACCCCTGGCCGCCTGCTCGACCTCATGGGGCAGGGCTACGTGTCGCTGGAGCGTGTCGAGGTGCTGGTGCTGGACGAGGCCGACCGCATGTTGGACATGGGCTTCATCCACGACAGATCGGAAGAGCACACGTCTGAACTCCAGTCACCGCTCATTATC
>CAZGLU010000597.1:0-2573 GCA_964526095.1 uncultured Anaerolineaceae bacterium
CACCCTATCCTACACTCTTTCCCTACACGACGCTCTTCCGATCTGACGAGGGCGCTTCATCCTGCGCCCTCGTCGCGGTTGGGTATCCGAACAGCCGAAAGGGGTCGCTACTCCGGCACGACCTCGTACGCCTGCCCCTCCCACACGAACAGCACGCGCTCGCCCAGCGCCAGGTACTCGCCCACGACCGGGTCCAGCGCCAGCAGGTCGAAGTAGGCGTCACTGAGGAACGGCACCGGCTCGGGCGTCATCGTGTCCGCGTCGTAGAGCGTGTCGATCCAGACCCCGTCCCGCCAGACGAACGTGCGGTCACCCGCATAGCGCAGGGTCTCACCCTCCGGGCTGGCCGACGCGCCCGCCACGCCCAAACCGTCGTCGGCGTCACGCAGGGCGCCCATCGTCGGCGCGGCCGCCGGCGCCTCCGCCCCGGCCAGGTTCGCCGCCGACTCCGCCGCCGCCACCGCACCGGCCCCCGACGCCTGCGAGAAGGCCATATCCGCCTCGCCCTCGAAGAAGGTCTGCGCCTCCTCCACACCCGCCTGCGTGAAGATGTCCTGCTCCTGGATCAGGAACGAGGTGTAGGGCGTGATGATGCCGTAGCGGATGCTGAGGCGCACGATGCTGTCCACCAGCTCCGGGTCCTCGCCGTGCAGCCGGATCGCGTTCAGCAGCGCGCCGATCTTGCGCGTGGCCCACAGGCGCGGGATGAAGACCTCGCCGCCCGCGTTCTCCGAGAAGCGCACCTCGTAGGTGTAGACGTGCAACTCGCCGTCCAGCTCCCCGCTGAGGCGCAGCGTGGCGTCCCCACCGTCCCGGTAGCGCCCGGTGATGATCAACTGCGTCCCGGCGAACAGGTCCGGCAGCGGCGCGGCGGGGTACATATCCTCGACCAGCACGCCGTCGACCTCCAGCCTGACGTCGGTCAGCACGGGCGCGCTGATCTTGCTGTAGAGCGCGCTCACCTCCTCATCGATGCGCTCGTCGGGGCGCACGTAGGTGCCCGCGCCGCGAAAGCCCTGGTGAAGCTGGTCGAGCAGGAAGGTGTCCACGTCGTCGCCCACGCCGAAGGTGAAGATCCGCGCGTTCGGCGGGGCGGCCTGCTTCACGTTCTCGAAGATCGCGCCGGGGTCGGTCTCGCCCTCGGTCGGCAGGCCGTCCGTCAGGAACAGCACGACCGCCGGTCGCTCGCGGTCGGCCATGTCGAGCGCCGCCCGCAGCGCCCCGTCGATGTCTGTGCCGCCGACCGCCTCCAGGCCGCTGATCCAGTCCTTCGCCTCGTCCGCCTCGGCGCGCGGCTGCAAGTCCCTGGCGAAGATGCGGTAGCCGGTGCTGAACGCGATCACGTTGAAGCGGTCGCCCGCGTTCAGGTTGTCCAGCACGAACTTCACCGCGTCGCGCGCCTGGTCCCACTTCTCCCCGAACATCGAGCCGGATTGGTCCAGCACGATGATCACGTCCTTCGGCACGACGCGCGCCTCGTCCGCGCTGACCGGCGGGGTGATCATGAGCGTGAAGAACCCGTCCTGGTCCGCGCTGTCGCGGTAGGTCAGCAGGTTGGTGCTGATCTCGTCGGTGGCGAGGCCGTAGTACAGGCTGAAGTCGCTCTGCGGCCGCTCACGGCTGGACTCGTACCCCGCGCGGAAGGCAAAGGGGCCGTCACGCACGATCGCCAGCGCGTGCGTGGGCGAATAGATCGCGCCGATCTCGTCGCGCGACTTCACCTCCACGCTGATGCTCAAGCTTTCGACCGGGCGGCGGGTGTACTGGTCGGTGCGCAGGGCGTACTCGTAGTGCACCAGGCCGTCCTCGACCGGCAGGAGCTGCCCGTATTCGATCTCGATCTTGACCTCGTCATCCGGCTGGATCGGGAAGACGCTGGCCTGGACCGCCCCCGCCCCGACGTATTCGAGCAGCGCGGGGTCGCGCATGCGGCGCACGATCTCGTCGTAGATGGCACGGGCCTGCTCCGCGTCGAGGATCTTGGCCTCGACCGGCTGGCCGTCCACGAACATGATCAGGTTCGACACCGCCGCGCCGGGCGGCAGCGGGAACAGGTAGGTGCCCTCCGCCGGGCGCGGGCTGTCGTTGTAAAAGACCTGCTCGACGCGCGTCGTCGCCACCTGCTCGTCGATCGACACGGTGACGCGGTGCGACCGCAGCAGCACGCCACGATCGCTGAAGAACAGGGGCGCGGCGCCCGGCGCATCGGCCCCGGAAGCCAGCGCGGGGGCGGCGCCCACGGCCAGCAGGCCCAAGAGCAGCAGCACGGTTAACAGTTTTCGCATGGTGTCCTCCCAAAACAGGCCCGTCCGAACCGGCGGGCGGTCGTGTGCGCAGTCGGTTAACGCTAAGACGTCCGTGGCGGGCGAAAGGTTCCCGGCGGCGCGTGTGCGGTTTCGGGCCACTTGCGGCATACTTGAGCTACCGGGAGGTGTGCCGGGTTCGGCTGAACCGGGCCGCTTCCCGCGAGACTGAGGAGCCTGGGACTGTACATGGTGAAAACGATGGTTGACCGAAACCTGCCTGCAGATCGGAAGAGCACACGTCTGAACTCCAGTCACGAGATTCCATCT
>CAZGLU010000598.1:0-2572 GCA_964526095.1 uncultured Anaerolineaceae bacterium
CCGAGGACTGCGGCGTAACCATCACCTTCGAAGGCCCCGAGACGGAGGCTATGGTCGACAAGCAGCTCGAAATGCTCCAGACCGCCCTGGACAAGAACCCGGATGCGTTGGTCTTCGCCGCCCTGGACAGCCGCGCTGCCATCCCGCTGCTTGAGCGCGCCTACGAAGAGGGCATCCCCGTCGTCGGCTTCGACTCCGGCGTGGACAGCGACATCCCGGTGACGACCGCCGCCACGGACAACGTGGCCGCTGCCGCCTATGCCGCGGACAAGATGGCCGAGTTGATCGGTGGTGAGGGCCAGGTCGCGGTCATCGCCCACGACCAGACCAGCCGCACCGGCATCGACCGCGTGGACGGCTTCCGCAACCGGATCGAGGAAGAATACCCGGACATCGAGATCGTGGACATCCAGTACGGCGGTGGTGACCAACTGCGCTCCACCGACCTCGCCAAGGCCATCATCCTGGCGCACCCCGACCTCAAGGGCTTCTTCGGTGCCAACGAAGGCTCGATCATCGGCGTCCTGAACGCCGTGACGGAGCTGGGCATGGAAGGCGAGATCGTGGTCATCGGCTACGACTCCGGCGTGCAGCAGATGGAAGCGATCCGCTCCGGCGTTCAGGCGGGCGCGATCACGCAGGACCCGATCGGTATCGGCTACCGCTCCGTCGAGGCGGCCGTCATGGCGTTGCGCGGCGAGGAGCTGGAGCCTGAGATCGACACCGGCTTCCACTGGTACGACGCCAGCAACATCGACGACGAGGAGATCGCGGCGCTGCTCTACGAGTAACCCCGCTCCCTTGACCGTCGCGCCTGCCCGCCGCTGACCCGGCCGGGCGGGCGTCACACGATGTCACACAATAAAGACCTCCCCTGCCCGCACTCCCGGCAAGGGAGGTCTTTCGTTTTCCAGGGCCGGCGTGCCCCTTCCCGCCCCTAGCGCGCGTACTCTGGCTCCGGCAGTCCCTCTCGCTCATATTTCGCGGCGATCTCACGGTACAAATTGACCTTATAGTTGATCGTCTCCATGTACTGCATCAATTCCGCGATCTTGTCCTCCAACGCACGCTGGTGCGCCTCAAGCATCGCCAGCCTTTCGTGGATCGTGTGCTCCCCCTGCGCCTGTAGCTGTGCGTAGCGCTGCATCTGGCTGATCGGCATGCCCGTCGCCCGCAGCTTCTTGAGGAACTCGATCCAGCCGATGTCGTCCGCCGAGTAACGACGATGGCCGTTGTCCGCCCGCGCGATCGGGTGGATCAGCCCGATCCGCTCGTAGTAACGCAGTGTGTGCACGCTCAATTCCGTCTGTTGGGCCATCTGTTGGATCGTGAGTTCGTTCATCGTTGCACTCCTTGTGTCCCTTCCAGAATACAACTTAGAGTGCACTCTAAGTCAAGCGCCTGTGACCCCACTATGAGATTTTTGACGAACCTCTTGACTTCGAGCGCGCTCGAAGTTGTACGCTACGAAACAGATCGCCATGGGGCGCTGGAACCCACTGCCCCACGGCCCATCGACAGCCAGTCAGCATGAAGGAGTGGCACCCATGTATCACCGTCAACTTGGCCCCTCAGGGATCGAAGTCAGCGCGCTCGGCCTGGGTTGCTGGGCGATCGGCGGTCCGTTCGACTTCTTCGACGGCACGCCCGCCGGATGGGGCACGATCGATGACGCCGAATCCATCCGCGCCATCCACCGCGCGCTGGACCTGGGCGTGACGTTGTTCGACACCGCCGACGTCTACGGCGCCGGGCACAGCGAGGAAGTGCTCGGCAAGGCCCTCGCTGGCCGCCGTGACCAGGTCGTGATCGCCACCAAGTTCGGCAACACGTTCGATCCCGCCACACGCCGGATGATCAGCCAAAACGCCGACCCGGCTTACATCCGCAGCGCGCTTGAGGCCAGCCTGCGCCGCCTGGGCACCGACTATATCGACCTGTACCAGTTCCATGTCGGGGAATATCCCGCCGACCAGGCCGCCCCGGTGCGCGAGACGCTGGAGGCCCTGGTCGCGGAGGGCAAGATCCGGGGCTACGGCTGGAGCACGGACACGTTAGAGAGTGTGCAGGTGTTCGCGGAAGGGCCGCACTGCATCGCCGCGCAGCTTAACTTCAACATCTTCGAGGGCAACGACGAGCTGCTCGCCTTCTGCGAAACGCGCGGCCTCGCCGTGCTGAACCGGGGTCCGCTTGCGATGGGCCTCCTCACCGGTAAGTTCCGCAAGGACAGCACCTTCGCCGACGACGACGTGCGCAAACATGCCGCCTGGTTCGCCGGTTCGCGGGATGGTCGCCCCAACCCCGAGTGGCTCGACCGCCTCGACGCCATACGCGAGATCCTGACCAGCGGCGGGCGCACGCTCGCCCAGGGCGCGCTGGCGTGGCTGTGGGCGCGCA
Organism: uncultured Anaerolineaceae bacterium; assembly: GCA_964526095.1. GTDB lineage: Bacteria > Chloroflexota > Anaerolineae > Aggregatilineales > Aggregatilineaceae > Aggregatilinea. The sequence goes on from CAZGLU010000598.1 coordinate 2,398, forward strand.
GCGACATGATGCTGCCGATCCCCGGCTTCAAGACCCTCGCCCAGGTGGAGGAGAACGCTGGCGCGCTGCGCTTCGGCCCGCTCACCGCCGAGCAGATGGCCGAGATCGAGCAGCTTCTAGGCCGCCAGCAGCCCGCCTGACCGCCCAGCCAACGACGCAGAAAACCGTAGGGGCG
>CAZGLU010000599.1:0-2572 GCA_964526095.1 uncultured Anaerolineaceae bacterium
CACCACCCTATCCTACACTCTTTCCCTACACGACGCTCTTCCGATCTAAGGACGCGCGGACCATCGTATGGAACGGGCCGATGGGCGTCTTCGAGATGCCGAACTTCGCCAAGGGCACCTTCCAGGTCGCGGAGATCCTGGCCGAGTCCAGCGCGACGACGATCATCGGCGGCGGGGACTCGGTCGCGGCGGTCAACAAGGCCGGGTTGAACGACCGTATGTCCCACATCTCCACGGGCGGCGGCGCCAGCCTGGAGCTATTGGAAGGCAAGCAGCTTCCCGGCGTCGTGGCCCTGAACGACAAGTAAACGAACGACAAGCAAACGCGGGCAGCCTCACATTTGAAGGCTCCCCTTGCACTGCGAGCGCATTGATCCCCCGGACCAACGCCCCTCGCCAACTCATGTGGCGAGGGGCAGGTCGGGGTGAGTTCACTTGCCCTCACACCCTGTTACTGGTTTAATCCGCACCATGCTGTGGAAGGACAAACACATGCGAACCCCTATCATCGCCGGCAACTGGAAGATGTACAAGACCCCGGAGGAGGCGGTGGCGTTCGTGAACGCCATCAAGGAGCCGCTTGCGGGGCTGTCCGCCGCCGAGCGCGTCGTCTGCCCGCCCTACGTCGCGCTGCCCGCCGTGCAGCAGGCGTTGCAGGGCACCGAGATCGCCATCGGCGCGCAGGACCTGCATTGGGAGGACGAAGGCGCGTACACCAGCCAGGTGTCCGGCCCGATGCTCAAGGGCCTGGTCAAGTACGTCATCATCGGCCACTCCGAGACGCGCCAGTACCTCGGCGTAACGGACGAGATGGTGAACAAGAAGGCGAAGGCGGCCCTGCACCACGGCCTGCACCCGATCATCGCGGTGGGCGAAAGCCTGGAGATCAACGAGGCGGGCGAGACGCAGGCGTTCGTGGAGCGCCAGATCCGCGCCGCGTTTGAGGGCATCCCCGCCGCTGACCTGGCGCGCATCGTCATCGCCTACGAACCGATCTGGGCTATCGGCACCGGCAAGAGCGCCAGCGCCGAGCAGGCGAACGAGATCATCGGCATGATCCGCGCCACCGTGGCCGACCTGTACGACGACGCCGCAGCGGACGCCATGCGCATCCAGTACGGCGGCAGCGTCAAGCCCGGCAACATGGCCGAGTTTATGCGCCAGCCGCACATCGACGGGGCGCTGGTCGGCGGCGCGTCGCTACAGCCCGACTCCTTCATCGAACTGGTCCGTCTGGCGATCGAGGCGAAGGGGCTGTAATCTGACCCGCGCGACATGAACGCAAGCAACCTGCTCACACCCTGGCTGCTGCTGGGCGGCGTTCTCTTCCTGTTGGTGCAGGCGGAGAAGTGGATCCAGAGCCACCTGTACGGTGTGGGCTGGTTGCTTACCAACGACAAGCGCAGCGCGACGGCCCTCTACTACCTGATCCTCGCGCCCGGCGTGTTCGTTCACGAGTTCACGCAGTGGTTGGTCGCCGGTGCGCTGAACGTCCCCACGCGGCGCGTGATGGCATGGCCCGAAGCCCAAGAGGACGGCACGCTGCGCCTCGACTTCGTGCAGATCCAGAGCGCGGACTGGTTGCGCTCGGCGCTTATCGGCGCGTTCCCGTTCGTCGTGGGCACCGGCCTCATCTGGCTGATCAGCAACGAGATCCTCAACCTCGAGTACTTTTTTGACGCCCTCGCCACCGGCGATATCACGCTGATCGGACCGGCCCTGCGCGAGGTCGGCAGCACGCCTGACTTCTACCTGTGGCTCTATCTCCTGTTCGCGATCAGTAACGCCATGCTGCCCACGCCCGCCGACCGCAAGGGCTGGCCGCTGCTGATCGGCGTGTTCGCGGTCGTGCTCGGCTTCCTGATCCTGATCGGCGTGGGGCAGCAACTCTACGAGACGTTCACCGGGCCGGTCGCGCATGGCCTGAACGTGCTCACCGCCGCCTTCTCAACGGTGCTGGCGGTGGAGGTCGGGGCGATCTTCCTGATCGGCGTGACGGAGGAGGTACTCGAACGGCTGACCAAGCGCAAGTTCCAGTACTTGCAGCCGGTGCCGCCCCTACCCCCCCGCGAGCCGGGGTCCAACCTACCCTTGCCGCCAGGAACGCCACCGCCGTCGATCTACAACCTGGAGCTGCCCCTGCCCGACCCGTCCGCACCCACGGCCCGGCCCGCGCCTCGACCGGCCCCCGGCCCGGCGCCCGCCGCCAGCGGCACGATCCCCGCGCAAGCGCCGCGCCCACCGGCGAGCGGGACTCTGCCCGGTGCGCCCGACGAACGCCCCCGCCCGGCGTCGCGTCCAGGGGAACCGGCGCCCGGCCCCGCGCGCCCCCTCCCGGACCGCCAGCCCGCCCCGCGGCCTGCCGCCCGCCCGGCCCGCACCGCTTCATCCGACGAGGCCGCGGAGCCACAGAGCCACCCGCGCGCCTTCCCACGTCCGGGCAGCCCACCGCAGCCCGCCGGCCCCCCTGCTCCGGCGACCGGTGCGACCGGGTCGCGCAGCCCGTTCCCGGCGCGGCCCCTGCCCGGTGCCCCATCCGAGCGCGGTGTGACGCCCGCGCGCCCGGTCCCCG
>CAZGLU010000600.1:0-2550 GCA_964526095.1 uncultured Anaerolineaceae bacterium
GAGGTCGAGGTGCGTGAGGTGTTCTTCTCGCTGGCCGGGCATTACGAGCTGACCGTCGTCCAGATCGGCCTGAAGGCCGGTGGGGATGTCTTCCTGGGCACGATCGTCGCCCCGACGAAGGTCTATGTGGAAGACGTGACGTGCGAAACCGAGTTGGGCACCTAGGCTTACTTCAACTGAGCGGGCGGGGGCATCAGACGGGGCCGGTGCGGGTGTAGGTGTAAAAGATGGCGAAAGGTGCGGGCCAATATGCTCGCACCTGTTGGCTTATCGTGTGGGGGGAGCGATGGAAGATTCGGTACTGCCCAAATTCGATCCGAAGGCGCGCGGCCTGCGGGGGACCATCGGCCTTGTCATTGAGTTCCTGACGGTTTTCGTTATCTGGCTGCTTGAGCTTGCCCGCGCTGCGGTGCGCTCCTTCCGCGGGATGTCACCCCGCGCGCGGGGCATCACCCTGATCCTCACGGCGCTGCTGATCCTGCTGCTGTGCGGCATCCTGCTGGTGAACCTGATCAGGGCCAACATCGAGGCCGCGAACCAGCCGACGATCAAGGAGCTGATCGGTGCGGCCCCATTCAACCTGGACGCGCGACCGCTGCCCGCGATCGGCGACGATATGCGCGTCGCGCTGCCCGCGTCGTTCAGCACCTTCGAGCTTGGGGCTGAGTTCGCGCCGGTCTATGCGCCGACCAGCCAGGTCAACCAGTGCCTGCTGCAACTCGAAACGGAGGCGGCGGAGAACTGCAACGTGACCTTCGCGCGGCTGAACCGGGGATACGGGCGCTATGCGTCCGGCCAGGACGTGGTGGATGTCGCGGTGGCGCGGCTGGCCGACGATGCGACGGCTGAGGAGACGTTCGCCGGACTCTACCGCTATGCGCGGCGGATCGGCCGGACGGGCAACTTCTCCATTCACCGGATCGGCCCGGTGGACTACTTCTACAGCAAGGAACGGGGCTGGATCACGCTCGCCTACTCGCGCGGGGCCTGGGTCTTCGCCATCTCCGCGCGCAACGAATCGCTGTTGAACGCCGCCGTGGAGGCGTTTCCGTACTAGCGGGCCTGGGTCAGCCGCCCGGCTTTATACGTTTTGCACGGGGGCGGGGCGGCGGCGCAGGACCATCCCCGGCAGGGCGCGGATCTCCCTGACGCCCAGGACGATGGCCGCTACGACGAAGCTCGCGGCGCCCGCGCCCGTCAGCAGCAGCACGCGCACGGCGGTGATCAGGAAGCCAGCCTCGTGCCAGCCGATCGCGCCGAGCACCCGGTCGGTGACGACCACGACCGTCGCCATGACGACCGTCGCGGCAGCGGTGCGCAGCGTCGTCTGGGCCAGCGCGCGCCCGTCGATGTCGCCCCAGCGGCGGCGCAGGATCACCAGCAGCAGCCCCAACTCGATCAGGAACGTGAGCGAATAGGCCAGCGCCAAGCCCCCCACGCCCGTCAGGCCGGAGAGCACCGCGTTCAGGTGGGTCGCCGCATCGCCCAGGACGGTCAGGGACGCCGGGTAATCTCCACCGGCGAACGCCGCGCCCCAGCGCCCGAACGCCGCGCCGAGGTCGTCGTGTAAGCGGTAGGTGTAGCCCAGGTAGACGCCGCCCACGACCAGGACGTTGATCCCCGCCGCGATCAGCGAGGCCCACAGCGGTGTGTACGTATCCTTGTCAGCGTAGAAGCTGCGCGCGATCACCTCATGCACGCTCTGGAAGATCAGCCCGAAGGCGAAGAACTGTAAGGCCCCATACACCAGGGCGCTGTCGCGGGCGTCGAACGCGCCGCGTTCCAACAGGCTGATCATCGGCCGCCCGATCAGGATCAGGCCGATGGCCGCCGGGATGGTGGCGATCAGGATGAAGCGCACCGCGCCGGACATCGCGCGGCGGCGGTTGTCGCTCTGGCCCAACTCGCTGAACGTCGCCAGCGTGGGGAAGACGACGAAGCCCATCGCGCTGCCGATCAGCGTCTCCGGGATGTTCATCAGGCGGTAGCCCCAGTCGAAGGCGCTGACCGCGCCGCTGCCCATGCGCGAGGCGACGTTGTTGAAGATCAGCGTGTTGAACATCGTGACGCCCAGGCCCATCACGCGCGGCAGCATCAGCACGATCACGCGCCGCAAGGCCGGGTCGCGCCAGCCCAGGGCCGGGACCCACCGCGCCCCGAAGCGGATCAGGCCGGGCACCTGGACGCCGAGGTGCATCAGCGAGCCGAGCACGGCGCCCCACGCGATCCCGTACACGCCGAGCGGGCCGATCAGGAACGCGACGCCGAACAGGATGCCGATGTCGAACAGGATCGGCGCCAGGGCGGGGAGCAGAAAGTGGTTGAAGCTGTGCAGGATGCCCTGGAACATGCCGCTGATGCTGAAGACGATGGTGCTGATCAGCAGGATGCGCATCAGGCGGGCGGTCTGCTCGACCTTGGCTGCGTCGAAGCCGGGGGCGACGACGTGCTCCACCAGCCAGGGCGCCATGACGAACCCGATCACGCTCAACAGCAGCGTGACCACCAACACGGTGTTGATCACGTGGCTGGCGAGCGACCAGGCGCGGT
>CAZGLU010000601.1:0-2542 GCA_964526095.1 uncultured Anaerolineaceae bacterium
ACCGCATGGGCCGCCAGCTCGTCCAGGTCGGTTTGCGTCCACTCCAGCGTGGCCCCGGCCTCCAGCCAGGTCATGTCGATCACCTCATGCACGATGCTGAGCATGTGGTCCAGGCTGTGCTGCGCGCGCCGGGTGAAATCCGCCTGTTTGTCCGGCTGCCCCTCCAGCGCCAGCACGAGGTCCAGCGCCATCTTGGCCGACGCGATCGGCGTCTTGAGCGTGTGGATGATCGTGCCCATTTGCAGCGCCAACTGCCCGTGCGACGCGTCTTCCAGGAAGCCGGGCTTGAGGAAGGCCGCACGGCCCAACCCCGGCACGTCCAGCACGCGGGCCTGGTAGACGGAGCCGGACGGCAGCCACACCCGCTGCACCGGCGGCGCCCCATCAGCCGGCGCCGAGCCGTTCCACACCTCTTGCAGCGGCGCCAGCGCCGGGATGTCTGCCCCAGGGCGGCCCACCACATCGGCGGCCCGCACCCCGAATACCTCCTCAGCCGCCGGGTTCAGCAGCGCGATCCGCCCCGCGTCGTCCATCACGACGACCGCATCGGAGATGGCATGGCACATCAAGGCCAGGCTGTGCGTCGAGATCCCTTCCACCGTCATCCTTCACCTTCCCTGGATCAGCACCGGCAGGTCGCGCAGCGCGTATGCCACGCGGGTGCCGGGCCATGTCAGCAGCGAGCCGGGCACGCGGTACACGCGCCCGCTGCGTGCCGCCGGGATGTCCAACGCGCGGATCGCGTCGGCGTCCGGTTCGGCGACAGGGGTAGGCTCACCGGCCAGCAGCACCAGTTCCGGCTGGGCCGCCTCGACCTCGTCCAGCGTGACGCGCGGGGCACGTGCCGGGTGCGCGGCGAAGACGTTGGCCGCCCCGCACACGCGCAGGACGTCGTGCGCGTAGGTCGTGGCGTTCACCGTCGTCCACGGGTCATGCCCGGTCGCCAGGAACGTAGGCACGGGGTCCGTCGCCTGCGCGGCTGCGAGCGTGTAGTCGTAGGCCCGCTCGATCTCGCGCACGCGCGGCACCATAACCGCGTGATCGAAGACGTCCATGAGGGTCCACAGCAGGTTGATGGCTTCGACGACCGTGCGCGCGCCGGTCACCCACACCGGGATGCCCGCCGCTTCCAGCGCGGCAGCATCCGCGCGCCGGTTGGCCTCGTCATGCATCAGCACCAGGTCCGGCCCGAGGCTGATGATGGCGTCCAGATCTGGATCATGGGGCCCGCCTACCCGTGTCAGGTACTGTACGCCCGCCGCCGGTTGCACGCAATCCGTGCTGACCGCCACCAGGCGGTCCCCGAGGTCCAGGTCAAAGAGGCTTTCCGTCAGAGCGGGGGCCAGCGACACGACCCGCCACAGGGGCCGGTCGATGGGTGGGGCGGTGTGCCACGGGGCGCCCGCCGGGTCCGAGGATCCCTGATCGGGGAAGGTCATCGCGGAAGGTCCTAGGGCCGCGTGATGGCCTGCTCGCGCTCCGGCCCCACGCTGATCAGCGTCACGGGCACCCCAGCCAGCGCCTCGACCCGCTCGACGTAGCGCTGCGCTTCGGCGGGCAGGTCCTCGAAGCAGCGCACGTCGCCCAGGTCCGCCTCCCAGCCGGGCAGCGTCTCATAGAGGGGCCGCACCCGCTCAGCCGTTTCCGCGTCCAACGGGAAGGCCGTCAGCCGGGCCTCGTCCGTTTCGTACGCTGTGGCGATGTGCAGCACGTCCAGCCCGCTCAGCACGTCGAGCTTGGTCAGCACCAGCTCCGTCATGCCGTTCACGCGCACGGCGTAGCGCAGCGCCACCGCGTCCAGCCAGCCGCAGCGGCGCGGGCGGCCGGTCGTCGTGCCGTACTCGCCGCCAGCCTCGCGCAGCCGCTCGCCGGTCGCGTCGTGCAGCTCGGTCGGGAAGGGGCCGTTGCCCACGCGCGTGCAGTACGCTTTCGCTACGCCCACGACGCGGTCGACCGCCTGCGGGCCGAAGCCCAGCCCGGTCAGCGCGCCGCCGACCGTCGCCGAGGAACTGGTCAGGTAGGGGTAGTGGCCGTGGTCGATGTCGAGCAGCGTGCCCTGCGCACCCTCGCACAGCAGCCGCCGCCCGCTGTCCAACAACCGGTGGACCAACTCCGTCGTATCGTGCAGGTAGGGCCGCAGCCGCGCCGCCGCGTCCCGGTAGGCGGCAATGTGCTCGTCCGGCGCGACCGGCTCCAGCCCGTACACGCCGGTCAGCACACGGTTGGCGTCCTCGATGTGGGCCGCCAGCGCCGCCGCGAACCGATCCGGGTCGCGCATCATGCCGGTGAGCAGCCCCGTACGCGCGGCCTTGTCGCTGTACGCCGGGCCGATGCCGCGCCGCGTCGTACCGATGGCTTCGCCGCCGAGCGCGCGCTCGCGGGCGCCGTCCAATGCCAGGTGCGCCGGGGTGATCACGTGAGCGCGCGGGCTGAGGTACACCCGGTCCGGCGATACGTCGATGCCCTCGGCCGCCAGCATGTCCAGCTCCGCCACGAGCCGCAGCGGGTTGACCACCATCGCGCTGCCCAGGATGCAGGCGAC
>CAZGLU010000602.1:0-2527 GCA_964526095.1 uncultured Anaerolineaceae bacterium
GCCGTGACGACGCTCAGCATCACGCGGATATCGTGCTGCGCGGCCAGCTCCAGCGACGTGTCGAGCGCGCTCCAATCGTACTGGCCCTGCACCGGCTCGACGTCCTCCCAGCGCACCTGCTGCTTGATCCACGGCAGGCGCAGCTTGTCCGCGACCTCGGTCATCCAGATGTCGTACACAGCCGGGTCAGGATTGGGCTGCACCTGAATGCCAAGCTGGAACTCGTCGGAAATCGGCCCCAGCGCCGTACCGCCTGCCGGTTGAGCCTGCGCCTCCGGCGCGGCGCCCGCCATCGTAGGGGTTGGCACGCCGGTCGCCTGCTGAGCCAGGGCGTCCTCCGCGTCCGGATCGCCATTGGGCAGTGCCGCCACGTTGATATCGCCGCCGCCGCCATTATTGATCAGGCCGGTCGCGTAATAGATCCCGGCGAAAGTCAGCGCGCCCATAAACAGGGTTACCCCCAGCCATGCGACGACAAACCCGCGCATCTGGCGCTGGCGCTGGCGTCCAACCATTGACGTTTGCATCACGGTCTTTCCTCCCTGCACAGTTGGTACTGGTGCATGCGGTTCATGTTCGGTGTCGGGTCCCTACCGCGCAGCATTCAGCCCCGGACCGGGCGCGCCAGTGAGGGATCGCGCGCCAAATAACCCATCCGGCGACGGCTGCTTTTCCCATTATAGCGCCGGTCGGCCCTGCGAGGCGAACCACAGGCAAAGTGGGAACATTGTAGCCCCAATGCCGCCGGGCGCAAGCGACGCTCACCCTACGCCTCGCCCGTTCCATCCCCGGCGGGGATCACACGGATCGGCCATTTGCCCGCCTTGCGCCGCATGTAGGCTTCCCGCCGCGCGGCGAAGGCCGGGTCCAGAGCGGAGAGCGGGCGCGCCGCCCCATCCGTGACCACGTCCGGATCGATGCTGCGGACGCGGGTGTAAATGCGGAAATCCGGCGCAGCGTCGTCCCAGGCGAAGCGCGTCTCGGTCGTGATCTGCGCCACCAGCGCGCGCACCTGCGGGTCCGTCGAGGCACGCAGCACGGCCCAGATCGCGCGGTCCTCGCCCCACAGGTTGTCGGTCGACAGATCGCCGCTCGCCAGGGCGCGCCCGATGGCCCGCGCCGCCAGCTCGTACAGCCCGACCTCGCGCAGGTCCGACCAGCTCGCATGGTCGGCGGCCATGTACGTGTCGGCCATCCAGCGCGCGACATCCGGATCGTCGAGCATGATCCGGCCCTCATGCACGACGAGGTGCGCCACCACCTCGCGCGCCTGGGCTATGGTGCTGAGGCCGAGGTCCACGCTGTCGCGCAGGAAATAGTCGATGCGGTCGGCGCACAGGGCCGGGAGCGGCTGTTCGAGCAGCGGGTAGGCGTCGTCGTCCAGCACGGCGCGCCAGTCGTACCCGTGCCGCGCCAGCACGTCCGGCAGCTCCGTGCGCGCGATGTAGTCCGCCTTGACCGCCTCGTGGTAGCTCTGCCCGTCCTCGCCCTGGAACAGGTAGTCGATCACGTGGCTGAAGGCCGTGTGGCTGACGTCGTGCAGCAGCGCGGCGATCTGCTCCTCAACCGGCGCGCCGAGCCGCCGCACAAGCAGCATCACGCCGACGGAGTGCTCATAGCGGTCGAGCGGGTTGGTGATGCCGAGCAGGCCGGTGATGCCGTGCTGCAGCACGCCGCGCAGGCGCCGGACCGGCGCCGTCTCCATCACGGCGAGCAGCACCGGCTCGTCCACCTCCACCGGGCCGTAAATGCGGTCGTCGATGCGCATCGTCTACCTCAACAGTGGCTCCAGCGCGTCACAGGCCGGGCACGCGCCGCCGGGACGGACCAGCGCATAGCCGCCGGATGCGCTCGACTCGTCGAACGTCGCCGCGTCGAGGTTCCACACCAGCGCCAGCCATACATCCTCCCCCGCCGCGAGCGTTCCCACGGCGGCGGCGAGCCATTCGGCCTGCCGGGCGGCGGTGATGTCCTGCGCCCACTCATAGCCGGGCGGGACCGCGTCCCACCCCTCCGGCGACAGGTAGCCCAGGCGCGTGACGCACAGCGGCGCCTCCGGGAACGCGGCCCGCACGTGGTCCAGCAGCAGCGGCAGGAAGTAAAACGTGGCGCTGCCGCGCACGTCGCCGCCGGTTGCGTCCGGCGGGAGCGCGCCCTGCGTGTAGTGCACGCCGATACAATCCGCCGCCTCGCCCGCCCCGGCTGCGGCCAGCGACTCGATGTAGGTGTCGGTGGTCCAGGTGAAGGCCGTATCCTGGCCGCCGGGCGCGATCGGCGCCACGCCGCCGGTGATCACCAGCGTGTCGGGGTTGGCGGTCTTGACCGCGTTGAACGTCAGGCCGAGCAGTTGGACGTAGGCTTCGGGCGTGATCTGCGCGGGGCCGTTCATCTCCGGCCAGACCTCGACGCCAGCCGCACCCATCGCAGCGAGGCGTCCGGCGTACGCGGCGAACTCGTTCATGTACCCGGCGGGGTCAGCGGCCAGCGCCGCCGCGTCCCCACGCAGGCTGAACAGCGCCTTGAACCC
>CAZGLU010000603.1:0-2524 GCA_964526095.1 uncultured Anaerolineaceae bacterium
CGCGCCAGCCTGCTGCTGGCGTTGGCCGGGCTGCTCGGGCTGGCGGCGAGCGCCTTCGCCCAGGACGACGAGCCGCTGCCGCCGCACGTGATCGACGTGTGGCCGTATCCGGGCGAGGAAGTCGCGGCCAATGAGGGCGTGACCGTGACCTTCGACCAGCCGATGGACGCGGCGAGCGTCGAGGCGGCGTGGCAGATCGAACCGGCGCTGGCGGGGACGTTCGAATGGCTGGACGCACGCACCGTGCGCTTCACACTCGACGGCGGCTGGCCGCGCGCGCGGCGCTTCGACGTGCGCATCGGGGCGGAGGCGCTGGCCGCAAACGGCCTCCCGCTGGACGAGGGCTATGAATTTTTCGTGCAGACCATCGGCTACTTAGAGGTTTCGACGGTCATCCCCGCCCCGGACGCGGAGGGCGTCACGGCGGACGCGACGATCACCGTCTCGTTCAACCGCCCGGTGGTGCCACTGCTCTCCACCGCGCAGCTTGAGACGCTGCCCGATCCGCTGGTCTTCGATCCGCCGCTGGCGGGCGATGGCGAGTGGGTCAACACCTCGATCTACCAGTTCACCCCCGCCGAGCCGCTCAAGGGCGGCACGACGTACACCGTCACCGTGCCCGCCGGGCTGGAGGATGTAACGGGCGCGACGCTGGACGCCGACTATACGTGGCAGTTCAAGACGCTCGCGCCGGAGATCGTGAACATCACGCCGCGCCAGGGGCAGACGGACGTGCCGCTGGAGACGAGCATCACGGTGCAGTTCAGCCAGCCGATGGACACGGCCAGCGCCGAGGAGGCGTTCATGCTGCTGCACGGCGGCGAGCGCGTGCCCGGCACGTTCGCGTGGTCGGAGGGCGACCGGGTGCTGACCTTCACGCCCGACGAGCGCCTCGTGATCGAGTCGATCTACGCGCTCAGCGTGGCCGACACCGCGCGCAGTGCATCCGGTGAGGCGCGCATCAGCCAGGGCGTGACGTACACCTTCAACACCGTCTCCCGCCCCGGCATCGCGAGCACCTCACCGGCACACGGCGAGCGGGGCGTGTCGCCGGGGCGCGGCGTGTCGATCACGTTCAAGTCCCCGATGAACATGGATACGCTGGCGGGCAAGGTCGAGGTCGTCGAGCCGGCGGGCGTCGAGTGGACGCCGGTCGCCCAGGGTAACCGCTCCCTGTACATGGACTTCGCCACGCAGCCGGAGACGACCTACGTGATCACCGTCCGGGCGGGCGCGGAGGACGTCTACGGCAACGCGATCGAGACGGATCACACCTTCAGCTTCAGCACGGCGGCGCTGGAGCCGTATGCCTCGCTGCCGCGCACCGGCGGCCTCATGATCACCAACGCCTACCGGGACGACACGCGCATCGCCATGAGCGTCACCGCGCGGCCGGAGGTCAAGTTCGCGCTCTACCGCGCCGGGACCGACGAGATCGCCGGGCTTGTGCGCGGCTATTACTACTACGACGAGCGGCCGCGCGTCGCGCGGGAGGACAACCTGGTGCGCCGCTGGACGCAGCGCCTCGACCCCGGCACGACTCCCTGGGGCGTGGCCGAGATCCTGCTGGCGTCCGAGACGGGCGGCCAGATGGAGCCGGGCGTCTACCTGCTGCAGGTCGAAGTGCCGCGCACCGACTACCCGCAGTGGCTGGCGCTGGGCGTGGTCCGTACGAACCTCACCGTCATTCGCGGGCCGGACGAGGCGCTGATCTGGGCGACCGACATGAACAGCGCCGACCCGGTCGCCGACCTGACCGTGACGCTGTACGACGCGGGCGGGTCCGTGCTGGCGGAGGGCCAGACTGACGCCGACGGCGTCTTCCGCACGCCGGTCGACCTGGAGCGCGGCGACGCGCTGTTCTACGCGGTGGCCGAGGGCGCAGGCGGCTACGGCGTGTGGATGTCGTGGAGCGAGCCGTACAGCCCCGATCAGGCGGCGTACCTGTATACCGACCGCCCGATCTACCGGCCCGGCCAGACGGTCTACTTCCGGGGCGCGCTCCGCGACCGGGACGACATGACCTACACCCGCCCGGCGGTCGAGTCCGTGCACGTTATGGTGAGCGCGAACTGGGGCGCGCAGATCTTGTACGAAGCGGACCTGCCCGTGACCGAGTTCGGCACGTTCGACGGCGAACTGGACCTGCCGGAGGACGCGCCGCTCGGGCAGGCGACGATCGACGTCAGCGCGAACGGCAGGAGTTGGACGCAGCTTGGCTTCACCATCGCGGAGTTCCGCGTACCGGAGTACAAGGTTGAGGTGACGCCGGACTACGCGAGCATCGTGCAGGGCGACCCGCTCAAGGCGGTCGCCGCCGCGTCGTACTACTTCGGCGGGCCGGTGAGCAACGCCGGGCTGTCGTGGACCGCGTTCGGGGAGATGGCGAGCTTCAACTATACCGGGCCGGGCCGCTACAGCTTCACCGATCCGGACGAGGACTATTTCGGCTGGGTGGACCTGGACGGCGGCTACGAGCAGATCGGAAGAGCACACGTCTGAACTCCAGTCACCGCTCATTATC
>CAZGLU010000604.1:0-2516 GCA_964526095.1 uncultured Anaerolineaceae bacterium
CGGTGACTGGAGTTCAGACGTGTGCTCTTCCGATCTGGCCCACCGCCTGCCCGCGCAGCACGTAGATGTGGGTGAAGGCTTTGAATGTCCCGATGATCGAGAGCATGGTGAGGAAGAACGTCGTCGGGGAGAGCAGCGGCACGGTGATGTGCCGGAAGCGGGACCACCGCCCCGCGCCGTCCACCTCGGCAGCCTCGTACAGCTCGCCGGGGATGGCGCCCAACCCGGCCAGGAAGATCACGGCGTTGTACCCGGCGAAGACCCAGATGTTGTAGATGATGACGGTGAACAGGGCGAGGCTCGGCCCGGCCAGCGACGGCGGGATGTGCAGCGGATCGCCGCCCAGGACCTTGTCGTAGAAGATGCGGACGACCCCGGCGGGTTCGTTGAGCCACAGCAGCGGGTCGATGCCGACGATGCCGAGCAGCTTGTTCGCCAGACTGTTGTCGTTCAGACTGAAGATGACCAGGAACACCGCCGCCGTCGCCACACTCGGGGCGATGTAGGGCATGAAGTAGATGACGCGGAACAGTGACTTGCCCCACGTGATCTCGGAGAACAGCAGGTAGGCCAGGCACAGCCCCAGCACAAGCTGGACCGGGACCGTACCGAGGGCGTACATCGCGGTGCGGCCGAGGGCGTCGAAGGTGTCGTTCATATCCCGCCCGGCCATCCCCATCGCGCGGGACAGCTCGCTGATCGTCAGCCAGCCGCCGACCATCAGCGCGATCGCCAGGAAGATCGTCAGCCCGAAGCCGAGCGCGGTCTCCCGCTTCTGCGCACCCTGCCATACCAGATAGGCCGCGCCGATCAATACCGCGCCGGTGCCCATCAGCAGCACCTGGGGCCAATACAAAAGCTGCGCGGCCAGCCCGTCGGAGCGCAGGTTGGCGCGCGGTGCAGCCCCGGTGACGTACTGGTACGCCAGCCGGAACTGGTCTTCGGTCAGCACGTCCAGCGCGCTTGCCGCCTGCCGCGCCAACTGGACGGCGCTCAGCAGAAAGATGAACAGCCCGGCCACGGCGGCCCCCAGCACAACGCACCCGACCTCCAGCCAGCGCCGCGCGCGGCGCGCATCCTCCGGGAGCTTGCGGCGCACGTGCACCATCAGGCCGATATTCCCGATCGCCACCAGGGCGCCCAGCGTCGCGAGCATCTGGTCGCGCAGGGGCGGGGTGTAGCCCTGCGCGCGGATGACCGCTTCGCCCACGTCCAGGGCGGTGTAGATCTGGATCGTGCGCGACGCACGCGGATCTTCCGCGAGCAGGCTCAGGTCCAGGCGCTCGCCCATCGGCAGGCCAGTCAGCTCGCCTTCGGCCTCCGAGCCGTCGGGCAGGATGACTTTGACGCGCTGATTGTTGGCGAGGGCTGTCTCCAGGCGTGTGATGCGGTCCACCGACAGGCTGGGGAACGCATCCGGGGCAAGCTGCGCCTCGACCGTTTCGCCGCCGATATTGACCTCGACCATGATCGGCTCGTCCACCGTCAGGCCAGCGATCCGCGTACCGTCGTCGGTCACGTCCACGCGGGCATTGAGCACATTCTGGTTGAAGATCTGCTGCGCGAGGCGCTGTGCCTGCGCCACGTCGCCCTGCATCTGTTGGGCGGCGAAGAGCGCTATCACGAACGCCAGCAGCACGAAGACCCCGGTGATCAGGCTGGTGCTGATGCTTGCGGCGGTGTTGATCCGGCTGAGGCGAGTGAGCAGGTGGTAGAACAGGAAGCCGAGGATGGGGACGAGGGCGAGCCAGCCGAGGAGGCCGAGGTCAAAATGGCCGATGAGCAGCGGCCCGCCGACCCAGACGACCGTCGTCACGACGATGAGCAGCGCCATTGTGCCGATGTCTCGCAGGCGATCACCGTCTGCCTGGGACTGGCTGCGGTCGGTGGCGTAGTAACCGGCCAGGGCGCCGAGCAGCAGTATCGCGGATGCCCAGCCGATGCCCTCGGCCCCGGTCACGAGGTCGAACGTGAGGACGAGCAGCCCCATCGCGCCCGCGACGCCACATGCCATGTACAGCCACGGAGCGGTGCTGCGTGCGCCCCAGGTGTTATAGAGGGAACGCCAGGTGCGGTACCCGACGAACAGGAACAGCACGCTCAGCGCGAACAGGATCACGTAAGTCAGGCTGCCCAGCGATCGTACGTAATTGGCGAGGCCGACGTAACGGTTGGTCAGGGGGGAGCCGGACTTCAGGCTCTCGTAGAAGCCCATGACCACCGGCCAAAGGCCGAACACGAACGTGATGATGGCGGCGGGCAGCACAAAGACGTAGCCAGTGAGGGCTTCCACCAATCTGCGGCGGCGCTTACCCCGGCGGAGATGCGCCTCGGCGGGATCGGCGGCAGTTTGAGGGGGTTCGGCCTTCATGTACTCGTATCGTTTCCCTGAATGGCGGGCTTAGGCGGCCCTGGGCCACGAAAGGTGGGCGTTGGCACCCGGCACAGGATAAACCAGCATGGCCGACCCGCGCAACCGACGATTTGGCGTTACGTGCTCGCCTGGCAGACGTACA
>CAZGLU010000605.1:0-2508 GCA_964526095.1 uncultured Anaerolineaceae bacterium
CGTCGCGCATCTCGATGTTCGAGAACCACCACCAGCCCCAGCCCTCGCTGAGCGGACGCTCGCGGCTCAGTTCCGGCTGCGTGCCGACGACGCTCGCCGTGTTCAGCGTCGGGTCGACCGCGTCCGTACCGGCGGGGATTGGGTCCTCGATCACGACGTAGTGCAGGTCGTTCGGCGCGATGATCGTCAGCGACACCTGCACCGGCTGCCCGACCTCGGCCGTGTCGATCGGCGTGGCGTCCGGGTCGTCAAGCAGGCTGTACTTGCGCACCAGGACGATGCCCCGGTCCAGCGCCTCGACCTCCGGCACGGGCAGGTACGCGCGCAGGTGCGCCGTGTAGTACAGGTTGCCCTCGCCCGCGCTGCGGCTGATCGTGACGCGGTTCGCCTCGTCCCGCAGCAGTTCGGCCACCTCGATGCGCAGCGTCTCCGCCGCCTGGACATTCTCCGGCGTGGCCGTGTCGTCGTCCAGCGGGAGCGGCTCGCCGTTCAGCGCGACGTCGAACGTGTAGTCGGGGCGTAGCTCGCCGCTGACGACCATCCATTCCGTCAGCGCCATGACCGCCCAGGCGGTTTCCTGCGTCGTCTCCCAGTGATCCGCCTCGCGCGCAACCATCAGCCAGCGCACGATGTTCGGGATCAACTGGTTCTCCGGGTCGATCTGGACCATCGCCATCAGGCCGAGCGCGGTGGTGCGGGTGTCGGTGTTCCAGTTGTACCAGTCGGCCTCCGCCTCCTCCCAGTGCGCGCCCGTCGCGCTGACGGTCAGCCCGTCAACCAGATCGTTGATCAGTTCCATTGCCCGGCTGTCGTCCGGATCGAGCAGGTGGAGCGTCATGGCGAGGTACGCCTTCGCGTACTGGTGCATGCCCGCGCGTTCCTCGAACAGCCGGACGGTGCGCGACACGTCGCCCGCGTCGGCGCGCGCCAGCGCGTAGAGCAGGAACGCCTGCCGGTTGAGCCGCCACGCCTGCTCGACCTCGCGCACGTTGATCAGCGAGCCGCGCACGAACTCGACCGCCCGCGCCAGCACACCCTCGTCGATGGCGTAACCGGCGCGCTGCGCCTCGACCAGCCCGATCACCGCGTAGGCCGTCACGACCGGGTTGGATTCATCCTGCGGGAACCAGCCCCAGCCACCGTCCACCTTCTGCTGGGCGTAGAGGCGCTGCAAGGCGTAGTTGACCTGCACCGTCAGGTTCGCCTCCAACTCGGCGTTGTCCACGTCGAGGTCCTGCATGGCACGGTAGGTGATCGCGTTCGGCAGGAAGCGGCTGACGATCTGCTCGATGCAGTAGTGCGGGAAGTTGCGCAGCCACGCCAGCCCGTCGATAGTCGCCGCCGCCAGCGAGCGATCCAGGCGGACGGTCAGCTCGCCCTGCGTCACGTCGAAGCGATGCGGCAGGGCCACGACCTCGGTGCGGCTGCCCGCCTCCGGCCCGTAGAGCGTGCCCGCCGTGCCGACCGTCTCCGGCACCTCGTACTTGTACACGGGCAGCGTGCGGGCATCGCCCTGCCCCAACGGCGGCTTGCTGGCGTCCGTGTAGGCGCCGTCGCCCGCGCTGGCGTAGAACGTCGCGTCCACCACCGTCACGTCGAGGATCTCCAGCGGCCAGTCCACGCGCGCGCGGCCCATCGCCGGGATCGTCACCGTCTGCGTGAGGTCCGTGCCTTCCGCCACGCGGAAGCCGGTGCCCTCCAACGTGACCTCGGTGACGAGGTCCTCATCGGTGTTGTTGTTGACGACCGCCGCCAGCGCCGCCTGGTCGCCCACGACGAAGAAGCGCGGCGTCACGGGGCGGATCAGCACCGGCTTGGTGCTGAGCAGGTCGAAGGTCGTCTGCCCGACCAGCATCGGCCCGTCCGCGCCGGTCGTGACCGCCCGCGCGTCGAGCCGCCAGGTGGTGAGGTTGTCCGGCAGGGTGACGGAGACCGTCACCTGTCCGTCCTCGTCGGTGATCAGGCTCGGCACCCACAGCGGCGTGTCCACGAACTCCTGGCGCACGTCGAAGATGCCGCCCTCGCCGTAACCGCCACCGCCGCCCTTGATCGTGTCGATGATGACCTGCGTAGCCTGGTCAACGCTGATCGTCAGCGGGGTCGCGGTACGGACCGTCACGCCGCGCTCCGAGTAGAAGCTCGGCAGCAGGTCCGGGCTGTTCGGGTCCGCGATGGTCAGCACGGCCAGGTCCGTCAGGCCGACGCCGATCTCGGCGCCGGGGACCGGCGTGCCCTGCCAGTCCGTCGCGGTGATGGTGTACTCGACCGTGTCACCCGGCCCGGCGAACTCGCCCGCTGCCACGTCGATGTCCGGCGTCACCTCCAGGTCCATCACGAGGCGGCTGGTATCGACGTTCAACTGCGTCAGGCCCATGCGGAAGGCGGCGGTCGGGTTGTTCTCGTCCACGCCCTTGACCAGCACCACGCTCACGAACACGTTGGGCGCGAAGTCGGGCGTGATCTCGACCTCGTAGACGGTGCTGTTAGTGTCCAGGCGCACGACCTCCT
>CAZGLU010000606.1:0-2501 GCA_964526095.1 uncultured Anaerolineaceae bacterium
CGCGCATCGCGAAGCTGTTGTCGAGCACCCGGCGGAAGTTGTCCAGCGTGGGCGAGTCCGGGATCTTGACCGAGAGCGTGGTCGTCGGTGTGAAGGGCGCGGTCAGCAGCCACAGCAGCGGCAGCGCGAAGAACGCGATGCACACCAGCGCGAAGATGACGAGCATCAGCTTGGAATACCAGGATTCGTAGTGTCTCATGGTGTGACCTTCTGGCGCCGCAGCGCGATCAGGTAGCCGATCGCCAGCACGAAGTTGATGAGCATCATCACGACCGCGATCGCGCCGCCCCGGCCGAACTCGAAGAACCGGAAGGCGGTCCGGTAGGTATAGATCGACACCAGCTCCGTCTTAAAGGTGGGGCCGCCGCCCGTCAGCAGGAAGGGCGTGAATACGTTGAAGGTCCACAGCGTGATCAGGATCAGGTCGGTCAGGATGTGCCCGCGCAAAAGTGGGAAGATGATGTCCCGAAACTTGCGCCAGCCGGAGGCCCCCGCCACGTCCGCCGTCTCGACATACGAGGGCGGGATCGTCTCCAGCGCCGAGGAAAACAGCAGGATCGAGAAGGCCGACCCGCGCCATGTATTGAAGATGATGATCGTCAGCAGCGGGTAGTCGAACAGCCAGTCCGGGCGGCCCAGCCCCAGCGCCCCCAGGATCGTGTTGAGCGTCCCGTCGTCCACGTCCAGGAAGGCGCTCCACGCGAAGGCGACCACGACCTCCGGGATGATCCAGGCCAGCACGGCCAGTGTGAACACGATCTCCCGCAGCAGCCCCCTGCGCCGGTAGAACGCCCACGCGACGCTCAGCCCGACGACGGCCTGGCCCAGCAGCGCCGAGCCGAGCACGAACTGGAACGTGATCTTCAGCGCGTTGCCGAACTCGCCGTAGCGCATCCAGCGGTCGAAGTCGAACAGGCGCTCGTAGTTCGCCAGCCCGACGAATTCCGGGTTCGCCGCCGTGACGCCTGTCAGCGTGCGGTTGGTGAAGCTCAGGTAGAAGATCCAGAAGAACGGCAGGAGTAGAAAGATCGCGACGAACACCAGCGCGGGCGATAGGAACGCCAGCCCCACCTTGCCGGAGAATACCGAGGGACGTTTTTCCACATCACTTCTCCAGGGTCCGGACGTGCCCTCAAGCTCGCAGCGGCCCCGTCCGGATCATGCGGCTTAACAGGATAATCCGGTTATCACCCGAACTTCAGCCCCGCCCCTCTCCGATCAAATTGGAGAGAAGGCGCATCGTAGGGGCGGGTTGGAAACCCGCCCGGTTTCCAACCCGCCCGGGTTTCTGATCTGCCCTCTGGCTTCAAGGCACGACCACAGTCGGAAAAGGCGGGGCGGGGGCGCGCCACGCACCCCGGCCCCTGATCGCGTCACAGACAGCGCTAATCGAGCGGGATGCGGAGTACGTTTTCCTCACCGACCAGCTCGGTGACCGCCTCCGCATAGGCTTCCATGGCGTCCTCAGGCGACATCTCGCCGGAGACCACGCGCTCGGTCATAAGCTGCGCCTCGTAGGAGATCTGCGGGTAGGCGGGCAGCATCGGCCGGACGGTGGTCAGCGGCAGCAGCGCCTCGGCCATGGCCGACATCGTCTCGTCGCTCGTCACCGGCACGTCGTCGCGGAAGTTGATCAGCGGGTTGAGTTCGGTCGAGACGATCTGCGCCTCCTGGCTGGACATATGCGCCAGGAAGGCCCACGCCTCTTCGGGGTGCTCCGTGTTGGGGTTCAGCGTCCAGCCCGTGCCGCCTGAGATGGTGACGAAGTCCTGGCCGTTGAGACCGGCGCCCGGCGTCATCGCGGGCATCATGGCCCACGACACCACCTCGTTGCGTGTCTCGACGTCCATCTGGTTCAGGATCGCGGAGCGCCAGAACCAGTCACCTTCCACCAGCATCGCGATATCGCCCTCGGCGAACGCCGCGAACGAGCGGTCACGCCCATCGGCCACCAGTTGCAGCCGGGCATCACCGAGTTCCTCGTCCACGTAGATCGTTTTGTAGAGCTTCAACGACGCCAGGATGCCGGGGCTGCTGACGATCCACTTGTTTTCCTCGAAGTCGTACATATGCTCGCCCGTGCCGAGCAGCACCATGAACCAGCCCTGCATGGTCGTGGCTTCACCCATGGCGGTGCCCGCGTTGATCTGGAGCGGTGTCGGGACGCCGGCTTCCTTCAACTGGCGGGCCGTGTTCAGGATGTCTTCCCAGCTCGTCGGCTGCCAGGGCACTTCGATGCCCGCCTCTTCGAAGATGTCCCGCCGGTAGAAGATCTGGCGCACGTCCGTGCCCTTGGCGATACCGTAGATCTCGTTCTGGTAGCCCAGGATCGACTGGATGCCGGGCGAGATGTGCGACCAGCCTTCCCACTCGTCCACGGCCTCACCGGCTACCTCCTTGAGCGGCTTGAGCAGCCCGGCGTACACGAATTCAGGGACCCAGAAGCCGTCGAACGCGAAGACGTCGTAGCCGCCCCCAACGCCGAGGTCCAGCGCGTACTG